>NZ_FRXO01000010.1 GCF_900148505.1 Pseudoxanthobacter soli DSM 19599
CCATGCGCGCTTGCAAAACCGACCGCAGCTTCGAGGCCATGATCTACCTCGCCGCTGCCGTCATCAACTCGCGGTGAATCCCCACAAGCCTTAGAGCGCTTTCCGATCAGATGGAATCATCAGATCGACCAGAAATCGCTCCAGATTCAAAAGCTTGAGCATATCCTTGTCGTTCAGATCGATCCGATCTGATCGGGATATGCTCTAGTTCATCAGACCGGAAAGCGCTCTGCGGTGCCCGGTCACGACGAGATTTCCGGAGGGTCGACCGTCACCGTACGCCTCAGGCGGACGGCGACAGACCAGCAGGCGAGCGCCCAGCCCGCACCGAGCGCCCAACCCGCCAGTACGTCGGATGGCCAGTGCACGCCGAGATAAACGCGGCTGATGCCGATGGCGACGGTAAGCACCACGGCCATGCCGAGCACGTAGAGCTTCACGCGCTTGCGAGTGTGGACGCGGGCGATCAGGGCGCCGATGGTGAGGTAGGCGACGGCCGACAGCGTGGAATGTCCGCTCGGAAAGCTCGCGGTCGATACCTCGACGAGATGCGGCACGATATCCGGCCGCGGGCGGGCGAACAGCCACTTCAGGCCCGACGACAGCAGCTGCCCGCCCACGACCGCGATTAGCAAGAGCACCGCGTCACCTCTGCGGCGGGTCAGCCAGAGATAGCCGACGCCGACCGCCAGCACGAAGATCAGCACGACGGTGCTGCCGAGGGCGGTCACATCGCGCGCGGCTTCCTGCAGCCAGAACGGCCCGATGGCGCGGGCGAGATCGGCCGGATCGCGGAAGGCGGTGATGATGCCCGCATCGAGCGCTGCGCCCTCGCCCTCCACCACGGCGTCGGCGACCATCCAGAACACCGACATCAGCGCACAGACCGCGAGGAAGGCGATCAGCAGTGCCGCTTCCGCCCGCGCGAAGGCGGCGACGCGCCCATGAAACGAAACGGGCCGGGACGGTTCGATCTTCATCATATCTCCAGAGCAATCGGACGCCGAACCATATGGCGGAGCCTTCCGGCGAATGCGAGATGGCTGACGCGGTCGTGACCGCGTTCAGCGGGCCCGCTCTATGAGATCGACCGTGACGGACCACACCTTGCGCGCCGACTTCACCGTGCAATCCGCCACGGGCTCGCCGGCCGGGCAGGCGCCGGGAGGCGGGTTCCATTCGGCGGAAACGACGGCGATGAGATCGTCCTTCTTGAAACTCTTCATCTCGCCGTTCGGGCTGGTCGCCGTGCGCGACTTGTCGAGCCGCCAGTCGGCGAACGGCTTCTGGATGGCGGCCAGCGCGGTCTCCAGCGATGTGTAGGCGAGGCCCCGGCCGCTGCCCGCGATCCGGCAGGCCCGGCCACGCCAGCCGCTGATCGGATCGGTGAAGTCGATATCGGCGGTGACGAACGGCAGCCGGACGGCCTTGCGCATCTTCACGGCGAGCGCCTCGCACACTGCGGCGGCGGGAGGAACCAGCTGGGGTGTCTGGGCGGCGGCGGCGGCAGGAAGGGCGAGCGCCGCGGCAAGGATGAAGGCGGCAATCTGGGGGGCGTGCATCGCAGGGGTCTCGGATCGGAGGTGGTCATTTGGGGTGACCGCGCAGGCGACCGCGCGGAGAGAGTGACGGCCGGGCTCAGGTCCGTTCCGTGATGCCGGCCTCGCGCAATATGTCCGCGACCGGCATCGCGGCCCTCGCCCGCATCGCCTCGGCCGTCATGAAGGAGCGTGCGATCATGCGGTCGGTATAGAGCACGCCGTCGAGGTGGTCGATTTCGTGTTGCAGGATGCGCGCCGGCCAGCCGGAGAAGCGCGTCCAGCCATGGTGCACACCGGTTTCGTCGGTCCAGCGCACCTCGATCTCTCGGTATCGCGCGACGAGGGCAGCGAACCCGGCGACCGACAGGCAGCCCTCGAAGAACACGCGTCGCTCTTCGGACGCCGGCCGCATCTCGGGATTGATCATGACGAGCGGCCCGAACGGCACCCGCTCCATGTCTGCGATGCGGCTCGCCGGAAGCGCGGCGATGGCACTGTCGCGGTCTTCCGCGACGAGCACACGCTTGGAGACGCCGACCTGCGGTGCCGCCAGCCCGACGCCGGGTGCGGCCCGCATCGTGGCGATCATCGCCTCGACGAAATCATGGAACTCGGCCGAGACGATCTCCTCGTCCACGACGGGGACGGCGACGGCTCGAAGAACCGGGTCGCCGGCCTGGACGATCTCCAGCGAAGTCATCGATGCGCTCCGGTGCTGCGGTGATCCCCGATCCGGGAGACGGATCGCGCGGTGGGCGGCGCTGTGGCCGAACGTACGCTTTCGCACCCTGCGAACACGGCGAAGATATGGCTGCTTCGCCCCTTCGGCGAAGGGGCATTGGTCGCGCCGGTCCGCTCAGGGCCGGGTTGCGATCAGCGCACGTACTTCGACGGTTTCCTCGAAACTGTCGTCCGGCGACAGCGCCTGCAGGTCCTTCCGAAGCGCTGCCTCGAACGCCACCGCCTCCTGCCCGAGGTTCTGGCGGGACGTCACCGACATCGAGAATGCGCGTCCGACGATGTCGTCGGCCGAAAGCCTGCGCACGCAGATGCGGCTGATGCGCTCCAGAACGGGAAAGGGGGAGGCGAGCAGCACGCGTTCGTGCGGCACCCAGTCCGGGCCACGGCGCAGGGTGCGGCTTTCGCTGCGTTCGGGCGAATAGAGCTGTGAGAGATTGTCGAGAACCGGCCGCCAGTCGGGCGTGGCGGCGATGCTTCTGTCGTCGAAAAGCGCGACGGCGCCGCCGGGTTCAACGATGGCGTTGAGACGCAGAAGCGTATCCGCCCGGTCCATCCAATGAAACGAGCGTCCCATCACGACGAGCCGGGCAGGACCGAGGTGCGGAGCGAGATCGTAGGACGAGCCCTGAACCAGCCGGATATCGACGCCGGCCGCTTCGGCGGCCCGTCGGGCGGCCGCGAGCATTTCCGGCTCCGGATCGATTCCGGTCGGCAAGGCGCCGGCGAGCCGCGCGAACGCGATGGCGAGCTGACCCGGGCCGCAGCCGAGATCGATGAGCCGGCCGCCCGGCGCCAGCCCGGTGCGTTCGGCCACGCGCTCGATCAGGGCGTCGGGATAGGGAACGCGGAACCGTTCGTAATATTCGGCTGTCGAGTGAAACCGCCCGGCTTCGAAGGGGATTGTGATCACCGTTCCGTCCTCGCTGCAGCCGGCGCCATCTGCGCAGGAGCGATCTCCGGCCGGCAGTCCCCGATCGTCTTCGGCGAAAATGTCGCGCGTAGGGAGGAAGGCCGGCTGCGGCGCTGCGGTCCGGCTCAGGCGGCGGTCTCGTCGATATCGACCAGCCGCAGCCTGCCGTCCGTATCCGCCTCCAGTCCCAGCCGGTGGTAGCTGCGAATGACGGGATGCGGGGTCCGCATCTCGTGATGATGCGTCGCACCGACGACCATGACCGACGCGCCCGCCGCTTCCGCCGCGGCAATGCCCGCTGGAGCATCTTCCCAGACGAGGCATTCCGAGACCGCGACGCCGAGTGCCTCCGCCGCGGCGATGAAGCAATCGGGCGCCGGCTTCCCGTTCGCCACATCGTCGGCGGTGACCAGAACGGTGGGGATGGGCAGGCCCGCAGCCTCCAGACGGCGAATCGCGAGGCGCCGGGGCGCCGACGTCACCACCGCCCAGCGGTCCGGCGGCAATTGCTCCAGAAAGCGCTTGGCGCCTGCGATCTCGACGATGCCGTCGACCTCGTCGATTTCGGCTTCCGTGATCAGCGACGCCTCATGCACGGCGTCGATGCCGGCCGGCGCGAACCGGCGGATGGTCGCCACCGCCTGCACGCCGTGCATGACTTTCAGGATCTCGGCCGGATCGAGGCCGTGCCCCTCCGCCCATTGCGACCAGACGCGGTTCGCCACGGCGATGCTGTCGAGGATGGTGCCGTCCATGTCGAACAGGAAGGCTGAGAAGGTTCTGTCCCGCATCGGCTGATCCCCGAGGTTGGCTCGATCATTGTTTTTTATCGCGCGCCAGCCGGATCGAACAGCTCGCGCATCCGAGCGATATAGTGTTCCTCGGACGTGGACCAGCGCAACTCCGCCAGCATCCTGGTGTCGGCGCCCGCGGGAAAGCGCACCCTGCGGCTGTCGTCGCTGGCGGCGGCGAGCATCGCGTCGGCAACTTCGACCTCGGTGCAGTAAGGCGTCGGATAGCGCGCCATCTTGCCGAAGCAGGCCTGTGCGAAGGCGCCGTAATCCGCAGGGATCAGCCCCGCCATGCGTGCGCCCCCGTTGGCGGTGAAGTTGGTCGTCGGTCCGTAACCGGGCTCCACCAGCCGCGCTGCGATGCCGAACGGATGGAGTTCATAGGAAAGCGACTCGGTGAAGCCTTCGACCGCGGACTTGCTGGCGGTGTAGACGGCGACGAGCGGCATCGGCCCGATGGTCGCGCTCGACGTCACGTTGACGATCACGCCATGTCCCTGTCGCCGCATCACCGGAATGATCGCACGGCAGGTGGCAAAGACGCCGAAGGTGTTGGTCTCGAAGATCTCGCGCACGGTCGCATCCGGCGTCGCCTCGAACGCCGAGGCGAGTCCGATGCCGGCATTGTTCACGAGGACGTCGATGGCCCCGAACGCGGCTACGCCCTCGTCAATCGCCGCGACGATGCTGGCACCGTCGGTGACATCCAGCGGCAAGACCTTCAGGCGCGGCGTGTCGCTGTCGAACACGTTCGGATCGGGTCGGCGCATGGTTGCGACCACGTTCCAGCCGCGCGAGAGAAACAGGTCCGCGGCGGCCTTGCCGTAGCCCGACGAGGTGCCTGTGATGAGAATGGTCTTGGTCACGTGAGCCTCCATGTTGTCGAGCCAACATAGACAGGCGATCGGGACGAGCTATAATTGATCGTCTTTCTTTGTTTATGGATCGTCCAGAATGGATCCGCTCAGTGCCGTGATCGCCGTGCTGAGCCCCCACGCGGCCGTCTCGAAGCCGATCTCCGGCCGCGGAGACTGGGGCGTGCGTTATCCTGCCTACGGCAAGCCCGGCTTCGCCATCGTTCTCGAGGGCGGGTGCTGGCTTGCGCTCCAGGGCCGGGCGCCCGTCCGGCTCGAGCGGGGCGACTTTGTATTGCTGCCGGCGACGCCCGCCTTCGAAATGTCGAGCCGCGTTGGCATGGCATGTGTTGCTTCGGAGCCGTCGCCGCGTCCTCTCCGCCACGGCGATCCAGATGGCCCGCCCGACTTCCGGATGCTTGGCGGTGGCTTCCAGATCGAGCGCGCCAACGCCGCGCTGATGCAATCGCTGCTGCCGGAGATGATCCACATCCGCTCTGCGGAGGCGGATACGACCGGCTTGTCGCGCGTGATCGGTCTGATCATGGATGAGACGGCAGCCGAAGAGCGGCCGGGTGGCGAGATGATCCTGCAGCGGCTCATGGAGGTGATGCTGATCGAGGCGCTTCGCCACGGATCACCCGAACCGGGCATCCGTGCAGGTCTGCTCGGCGGCATGCGCGACGCCGCCGTTGCCAAGGCGCTGCGCGCGATCCACGCGGACGTTCGTGTCCGATGGACGGTCGCAGACCTCGCGCACATTGCGGGAATGTCGCGCTCCGCGTTCGCGGCGCGTTTCGCCGACATCGTGGGTTGCGGCCCGATCGAATACCTGTCGCAGTGGCGGATTGCGCTGGCAAAGGACAGTCTCGCGCGGGGCGGGACGCCTCTCGACCGGCTGGCGGACGAGATCGGCTACGAATCGGCCAGCGCGTTCAGCACGGCCTTCCGCCGCCACGTCGGTTGCCCTCCGGGCGCGTTCGCGCGCGCCTGCGGCCCCGCATCGGAAAGCCGCGCCATTGGACGAGATATGCTCTAACGCGACGGAGTCGATTGCGGAATTCGGAAGCCGCCGCCGGTTCGCTCCAGGATGGTGTCGGCGAGCAGGCCCATGCCCGCCCGTGACAGATGCGCTGTATCGATATAGGCGAGTTCGCCGGTCGGTGCGGTCGCGGGGCAGGCCAGCCCGCATTGCGCCGTGAGCACGGGCAGGTAGATGCCGCCGGCCTTTTCCACGGCGGCTTTCATCGTCTGATCGAACGCCGACCGGTTCGGCAGCAAATGCTCGCGGAGCACGTCGTTCGCCGTGCCGACATTGCCGAGTTCGACGACGAGGTCGGGCACGTTTCTGTCGAACGCCGCCCTGACACCCACCACATAGACCGTGAGGCCCTTCTGCCTCAGGCCGGCAATGGTCTCGGCCAGCGGCACGTCCTGTCCGGGGGTCCAGTTCCCGGTGAGAAGCACGGTGCGGATGCCGCTTTTCGCGACGAGATCGAGGCGGAGGCGGTTGAACCGCTCGCAGTCAGGCGGCCCGGCCTTGAATGGCCCCGGCTGGAACGGAGGGCAGCCGGCATAGCTCGCATTGGCGAAATGGTAGCGGCTTCCGAATCGGTCTCTCAGTCCCGTCACGGTGTCGATACCGAAGCTGTCGCCGAGCACGGCAACAGTGGGCTTGGCCGGATCGACGGAGACGCAGTAGGCGGGGTCGAACTTGGCCAGCGGAATATCGGTGTTGAGGATGCAGCGGCCATAGTCCGACGCTTCGCCGATCTCCACCCGCTCGATCTGTGTGGCCTCGACGAGGGCGACCACGTTCGCGTCAAAGCGGAACGGCAGGCCGCCGGACAACGGGAAGATCACGCAGACCGCGACCACCACCGCCTGCGCGGCGCCGACGCCGAGAAGCCGCCGTCTCCGCGTCGGGGACGGCACGGCGTTGTGGAAGCGGAAGCGCTCTTCGACCGCGCGGTGCAGGATCTCGCCGAGCGCGAAGCTGGCGGCGATCAGCGCGGGCACCGCGATCCACTCCGGCTGCTTTGTCCAGATCGGGCGGGTGAACACGATGAGCGGCCAGTGAACGAGATAGACGGAATAGGCCCGCCGGCCGACGGCCGTTGCGACCGCATTCCCGAAGGCGAGCCGTGCGACCGGCGAGGACATGCCAACGAGAAATAACGCGGCCCCGGCACATGGCAGCAGCATGTCGAGCAATACGGAGCCGGCGCCGGGCGCGATCATCGAGACGACAAGGATTGCCGCGAACCCGGCAACCGTGGCCGCCGTGGCGGCAGCGCCCGACAGCCGCCAGCCCGTTGCGCCGACGACCGCGCCGAGGCTGAACTGAAACACCCGGAACGGCGTCAGATAGAACACCGCGTCCGGCGATCGCGGTTCGGCCACAACGGCCGCCACCAGCGAAACCACGCCGAGCGCCGCCATCGCGCCGACGAGGCCGCGCAGCCTCGCGAGGCGGTAGGCCAGAATCGCGATGAGCGGCCACACCAGGTAGAATTGCTCCTCCACCCCGAGCGACCACGTGTGCAGCAGCGGCTTCAGGGCCGAATTGCCGTCGAAATAACCGGTGTGGAAATAGAAGAAGATGTTGGAGACGGAGAAGGCCGCGGCGAGCGCCGAGTTGCCGAACTCCACCAGTTGGCGGGGCGTCAGCAGGAAGTAGCCTGCGGCGGCACTGGCCGTGATGGTCGCCAGAAGGGCCGGCACGAGCCGGGCCATGCGGCGGGCGAGAAAGCCGCGGTATGAGAAACGGCCCTGATCGAGTTCCGCCGCGATGCCTCGCGTGATGATGAAGCCGGAAATGACGAAGAACACGTCCACGCCCACGAAGCCGCCCTTGAAGAACGGGCTTTCGACGTGAAACAGCAGGACGGCGAGGATCGCGACCGCTCTCAGTCCGTCCAGCGGCGCGATGTAGCCGCCGGTCGCAGGATTGCTTTTATCCAAGATCGCTTACCGGATGCGTGTTGTCTGCGTGTCCAGCGCCATTTCGCGCCAGCGGCGGGCAGCCGCCTTGCCGCGCCTGACGGGGCGGCGAAGCAAGCCGCAGCCGTTTTAGACGGAGATATGTCGCCGGTCATCAGGCTGTCCCGTGTGCGACAGGCGCTTTAACACAACGCTCCGGAAGAGATCGTCTGGCGCAACAGGGAAGGGGCCGCGCGAATGCCGACTGCTATGCTGTCGGCATGTGTCGCACTGCGCGGGGCAAAGCGGCGAGATCAACCGGATAACAAGGGGGAATTTGCGACGGTGGGTTCACCAGCTGTCTGGCTTGCCTTCCCAACGGCCCCGCGGATCATGCTTTTAAAGCATCCACAGACGGGCCGAAGGGTTGGCCGAAACAGCGACGCCAAGCGCCTGCGGTTTCGTTTAAGAAAATGGCTCCCCGGGCCGGACTCGAACCAGCGACCCAGCGGTTA
The DNA here is from genome assembly GCF_900148505.1 of Pseudoxanthobacter soli DSM 19599. Taxonomy (NCBI): domain Bacteria; kingdom Pseudomonadati; phylum Pseudomonadota; class Alphaproteobacteria; order Hyphomicrobiales; family Segnochrobactraceae; genus Pseudoxanthobacter; species Pseudoxanthobacter soli. Next base: position 8,275 of record NZ_FRXO01000010.1, read on the forward strand.
ACAGCCGCTTGCTCTACCGACTGAGCTACCGGGGAGTAGAGCCGGCTGACCGGCTCGGCGTTGCATATAACGGGGTCGTTCCGGCTTGCCAAGCCCCTTCGGTGAGATTGAATCGTTTCGTCGAGTTGTTCACAGGCTTGTCGCGAAAGCCCTTGCCGGGGCAAAGGTAGGGCTCGTGCCCCAAGGGGGCGGGCTTGGCCGGGCAGGGGGAAAGCCGCGTGAGGCAGGAAGAAGGCGGCATCGAGAGCGCTGCGGGCACGGACGCTACGGGTACGGTCGGAAAGCCCTCGGCCCTCGTTCTGGTGCTGGGCGGGGCGCGCTCGGGCAAGAGCGCGTTCGCGGAACGTCTGGCGCGGGCGAGCGGGCTTGCGCGTACCTATGTCGCCACCGCCGAGGCGTTCGACGCCGAAATGGAGGCCCGGATCGCCCGTCACCGGGCCGACCGCGGCGCGGACTGGCGCACGGTCGAGGCACCTCTGGAGCTCGCCGAAACGGTCCGGCGCGAGACAGGGACGGGCACGGTGGTGCTCGCCGATTGCCTGACGCTCTGGCTTTCCAATGTCATGCTCGCCGGCCACACCGTGGAAGCGGCCATCGATGAGGTCGTCGCCGCCATGGTTTCGGCATCCGGGCCGTTGATCGCCGTCTCCAACGAAGTCGGGCTCAGCCTCGTGCCGGAAACGCCGCTCGGACGCGCGTTCCGCGATGCGCAGGGACGGTTGAACCGGCTCGTCGCCGAGGTTGCGAGCGACGTGGTGTTCGTCGCGGCCGGGCGGCCGCTGCGCCTCAAGCCCGCGCCCGATGTGGAGATCGCGTGGTGAGCGGCGGCGGAAGTGCCCGCGTGCCGGCGGTGATGTTCCAGGGAACCGGCTCCGATGTCGGCAAGTCGCTCGTCGTGGCCGGGCTTTGCCGGCTGTTCGCCCGACGTGGCCTGACCGTCCGGCCGTTCAAGCCGCAGAACATGTCCAACAATGCCGCGGTGACGGCCGATGGCGGCGAGATCGGCCGCGCGCAGGCGCTGCAGGCCCGCGCCGCCTTCGCGCCGGCGAGCGTGCACATGAACCCGGTGCTGCTGAAGCCGGAAAGCGAGCGCGGCGCCCAGGTGGTGGTGCAAGGCGTGCGCCGGGAGAGCATCGGCGCCGCCGGCTATCAGGCGCTGAAGCCGGCGCTGATGCCGGCCGTGCTCGACAGCTTCGCGCGCATCGAGGCGGAGGCCGACCTCGTTCTGGTGGAAGGGGCGGGAAGTCCGGCCGAGATCAACCTGCGCGGCGGCGACATCGCCAATATGGGCTTTGCCCATGCCGCCGGCGTGCCCGTCGTGATGGTCGGCGACATCGACCGCGGTGGGGTGATCGCAAGCCTCGTCGGCACCCGTGCGGTGGTGCCGGAAGCCGATGCGGCTTTGATCCGCGGCTTCCTCGTCAATCGCTTCCGCGGTGACCCGGCGCTGTTTGCGAGCGGAATGGCGGCGATCGAGGCGCGCACGGGCTGGCGTGCGCTCGGGCTCGTTCCCTGGTTCGCCGCCGCGGCCGCATTGCCGGCCGAGGATGCGCTTTCCCTGGAGCGCTCCGCCGCGGGCGGGCCAGAATCGCACGGCTCCGGCCGGGCATTGCAGGTGGTCGTCCTGCGGCTGCCGCGGATGGCGAATTTCGACGATCTCGACCCGCTTGCCGCCGAGCCGCAGGTTCGGGTGCGGTTTCTGAAGGCCGGCGAGGCGGTGCCGGGCGATGCCGATCTCGTCGTGCTGCCGGGCTCGAAGGCAACCATCGCGGATCTGGCCGTGCTCAGGGCGCAGGGCTGGGACATCGATATCCGCGCCCATGTCCGGCGCGGCGGCAGGGTGCTCGGCCTGTGTGGCGGCTACCAGATGCTTGGCCGGACCATCGCGGATCCGGAGGGCGTCGAGGGGCCGGCCGGCACGGCGGCGGGCCTCGGACTGCTCGATGTCGATACCGTGCTTTCCGGTGACAAGGTGACGCGGCCGGTCTCCGCGCGCGACATCGCATCGGGCGAGACGGTCGCCGGGTATGAGATCCACCTCGGGCGCACCGAGGGGCCGGACCGCGCAAGGCCTCTGATCGATCTCGGCGGGCGGACGGACGGTGCGCGTTCGCCCGATGGCCTCGTCGCCGGTACCTATGTGCACGGGCTGTTCGCGTCGGACGGCTTCCGGCGCCGCTTCCTCGCCGGCCTCGGCACTGCCTCCACCGCCGGTTACGAAGCAGGCGTCGAGGCTGCGCTCGACGGCCTCGCCGCCCATCTGGAACAGCATCTCGATATCGAGGCTCTGCTGGCCATCGCGGCGGACCGGCCGCCATGCCCGCGCTGACGAGCCTCCGGCAGGGAAACCGCGGTGTCGCGATCCGAACGTCTGCTCGATCTTCTCCAGGTTCTGCGCCATCACCGCAGGCCGGTCAGCGGCCGGCGGCTGGCGGAGGAGACCGGTGTCAGCCTGCGGACGCTTTATCGCGATATCGCCAGCCTCCAGGCCCAGGGCGCGGAGATCGCGGGCGAGCCCGGCGTCGGCTACGTGCTGAAGCCGGGCTTCATGCTGCCGCCTTTGATGTTTGCGGAGGATGAGATCGAGGCGCTCGTGCTCGGCTCGCGCTGGGTTGCGAGCCGCGCCGATGAACGGCTCGGCTCCGCCGCCGAAAGCGCGCTGGCGAAGATCGCGGCGGTGCTGCCGGCGGACCTGAGACAGGCGCTCGATGCCAACACGCTTCTTGTCGGGCCGGCTCCAGGACCGGAAGCCGGCGTCGTCGACGTGGCCGTCATCCGCAAGGCGATCCGCGCGGAGCGCAAGCTCGACATCGTCTATCTCGACGGCAGTGGGGAAACCACGCGCCGCATCATCTGGCCGTTCGCGCTTGGTTTCTTCGACACCGTGCGCGTTGCGGTCGGCTGGTGCGAACTGCGCAACGACATCCGCCATTTCCGCACCGACCGCATTGCCAGCCTGTCGGTTCTGGAGCGCCGCTATCCGGAACGCCGCGCGGTGCTGCTCAAGCGGTGGCGCGCCGATCAGGCAAGCCGTGGTCGGAAGGGCGGCCCGGCAAACGGAACCCCGCAGACCTGATGTCATGCTGCCATAAACTGACAGTGGTGCGGTTCATTCTCCGTCCGTCCAACACAAGGGAGCCGGACAATGACCCATCCGACCTATCTGCTGCTGCATGTCGCCGACCCGCTCGAAAGCGGCCAGTTCTACGGCGATCTCCTGCGCTGTGCGCCGGTGGAATCGGCGCCGACCTTCGTGCTGTTCGCCCTGGAGACCGGGCTGAAGCTGGGGCTCTGGTCGCGCGAGGGCGTCGAACCGGCATCGGCCCCGGTCAGCGGCAGCGTCGAGATCTGCATTCGCGTCGACGACCGGGATGCCGTCGATGCCACGTTCGCGGACTGGAAGGCGAGGGGCGTCACGATGCTGATGGAGCCCGTCGAGAAGGATTTCGGCCGGACCTTCGTCGCGAGCGATCCGGACGGCCATCGGCTGCGGGTGTTCGCACCGGCCGAAGATCTGGCCCAGCCGTCCGCCGGTTGAGGCCTTCAGGCGGGTGAGGCGTTCAGGCCCGCCCGCTCAAAGCCATGACAGCGCGACGAGGATGAGGGCCTGCAGGAGGCAGGCCGCCACCAGGAGGTCGAGCCCGCGCCGGATGTCGCCGGCGGTCATGATGCGGCGTCCGGCGGCATTGAGCCACGGCTTCGGATAGACCTCGCCGTCATAGACGGTCGGGCCGAGCACGGCGACGCCAAGGGCGGAGGCCATCGCGGCCTCCGGCCAGCCGGCATTCGGCGAGGGATGGTGCGGCGCATCCCGCAGCATGGTGCGCGCGACTGCGGCCGGCGATGCCTTGGTCAGCGGGCTCACCAGCACGATCAGCGCGCCGGCGATCCGGGCCGGGATGAGGTTGACGAGATCGTCGAGCCGCGCGGCGGCGAAGCCGAACGCGGCATGGCGCGGCGTCTTGTGACCGATCATCGAATCGGCGGTGTTGATGGCCTTGTAGGCGACGATGCCGGGCAGCCCGAACAGGGCGAACCAGAAGGCCGGAGCGACGATACCGTCGCAGAAGCTCTCTGCCGTGGTCTCGATCGCCGCCCTGGCGATGCCGGTTTCGTCAAGCGCGGCCGGGTCCCGCCCGACGACGTGAGAGACCGCGACGCGGGCGGCCTCCAGTCCCTCGCCGGCGAGCGCATCGGCAACCGCGGCGACATGGTCATAGAGCGAGCGCTGGGCGAGAAACACCGCGGCGACGGTGGCAACGGCGAGCGGGCCGAGCGGCCACGGCAACAACAGCAGCGCGCCCTGCACCGCGGCTGCGATCACCGCCGGTACGCCCGCGATCACCACGGCGGCGGCGAAGCCCCGGGCACGCCGGCTTGCCTCCGGCAGGGCCGGGTCGTTCAGGCGACGGTCGAGCAGGCCGATCAGGCGGCCGAACAGCGCGACCGGATGCGGCAGGCGGCGCCACAGCCAGGGCGGATCGCCGACGAAGCCGTCGAGCGCGAGCGCCACCACGAGCACGGCAAGGGCGTCTTCGAGGCCGAACATCGTTCATTCCGTCCGCGGCGTCGGGACCGCAAGGCTAGAGCGCTTTCGATCTGATGGACTCATCAGATCGACAAGAAATCGCTCCAGATTCAAAAGCTTGAGCATATCCTCGCCGTTCAGATCGGCTCAATCTGAGCGGGATATGCTCTAGGCCGCCGATCCTCACTCGCCTTCGTCGGTGGCAAGGGCGCTCAGCCGGTCGAGCGCGCCCTGCAGCAGATAGGCGGCGGCCATCTTGTCGACGACGTCGGCGCGGCGCGCTCGGGAGGCATCCGCCTCGAGAAGCGTGCGGGTCACGGCGACTGTCGAAAGCCGCTCGTCCCAGTAGACGACGGGAACGTCGGTCAATTGCGCGAGATTGCGGACGAACGCCCGCGTCGACTGGGCGCGCGGCCCTTCCGATCCGTCCATGTTCAGCGGAAGACCGATCACCATGGCCGCGATGCCGTGCTCGTCGATGATGTCGAGCAACAGGTCCGCGTCTGCCGCGAACCGGGTGCGGCGGATGGTTTCCATCGGCGTCGCGATCCGCCGGCCGACGTCGGAAAGCGCCAACCCGATGGTCTTGGTTCCAAGATCGACACCGAGGAGCCGGGATTCACCTGCCAGGAGAGGGACCAGTTCCTCGATCCGGGTCTCAGGGGTCTTCATGGCCGCGTCCTGGCTCCGACAATCAAGCAATCGAGGGAATCGGGATGATTCCCCGCACGTTGCGAATCGGTATCACGGGTCCGGCCTCTTCGCGAGACGAACTCGCCCGCTGACGGGCTCGCCGGCCAATTATATGTGAAACAGACGATCATGGATGGGGAGAGTTGCGACGACCGGATTGTGGCTTATAGTGCGCCGGCCCGCCTCGGGAATTCGGTTCGGGCGGGCCGGCGCCGGTCCGGGCGCCACCGTGTCGCTGCGGGATTCCCCCACCCGGCGGGCAGACACGCGCTCTGCCAGCCTGCCGTCGATCCGGGACAGACCGCAATTTCGCCTGTCGGCAAAACTTGCAGCCACGCCTTTTGTCTTCACCACGCGCCGCGAGAGGCGGGATCAGCCCGCCGATGCCGATCGTCGCAGGCGGACCTCGTGCCTGCCGTCGTCGCGCCCGGCCTCGCTGCGAAGCACAGGAGTATCACATGCACCTTACTTGGTATGGACATAGCGCCTTCCGGGTGGACCTCTCCGAGGCATCCGTGCTGATCGATCCCTTCCTGACCGGCAATCCCGTGTTCACCGGATCGGTGGACGAGGTTGCCGAGGGCGTGACCCACATCGTTCTCACCCACGGCCACGCCGACCACATCGGCGATACGGTCGCCCTTGCCGCCCGCACCGGCGCGACCGTTGTCGCCAACCCCGAACTGTGCGGCTGGCTCGCGTCGAAGGGCGTGAAGTCGCTGGAGATGGGCAATACCGGCGGCACCATCAATCTCGGCGCCTTCTCCGTCACCTTCGTGCAGGCGCTGCATTCCTCGGCGGTCGAGGAGAACGGGCTTCCGGTCTATCTCGGCAATCCGCTCGGCGTCATCATCAAGGCCGCGGGCGAACCGGTGCTCTACCACATGGGCGACACCGACGTGTTCGGCGACATGCGCCTGATCGACGACCTCTATCGCCCCGAGATCGGGCTGGTGCCGATCGGCGACCGCTTCACCATGGGTGCCCACAACGCGGCATTCGCCTGCTCGCGGTTCTTCAGCTTCCGCCTCGTGGTCCCCTGCCACTACGGAACCTTCCCGCTGCTCGCCCAGAGCGCCGATGTCTTCGTCGAGGAGATGTCGGGATCGCGCACGGTCGTGCATGTGCCGGAGAAGAACGAGCGCTTCTCGCCGCGGGACTATTTCTGAGGCGCCCACGGCCGTCGCCGGTCCTGAAGGACGCCGGAAGACGGCCATTCGGCCGGCGGGACGTGTGGTTCCCGCCGATCGGATGCGACGCGCAGTTGTTTCGCCCGAAACCGGGATGCTATTAGGCGGGCGGTCGGTCGCGAGGATCGGCCGCCGCATTATTTCAAGGCTCCGGATCGGCCGCATGGCGGCTGTCCGCACCATCGGAGACACGTCTCATGTCGGTCGATGCCAGCACCGTCGCCAAGGTCGCCCGCCTGGCGCGGATCGCCGTCACCCCGGAGGAAGCCGTCCGCCTGGAGGATGAGCTCAACGCCATCTTCGGCCTGGTGGACGAACTGGCGCAGGTCGACGTCGAAGGCGTCGAGCCGATGACTTCCGCGGTGGCTCTCGGCATGCGGATGCGGCGGGACGTCATCACCGACGGCGGCATCGCAGACAAGGTTCTCGCGAACGCGCCCCTGTCGGAAGACGACTACTATCTCGTGCCGAAGGTCGTCGAATAGGCCGGCAGCCGCCGCCATTCGACCGGGCAGGGCCTCACGCGCGCGCCGCACATCGCAAGCCCCGCCTTCCCCGCCGACCGTGCCGGACCCGAACACCATGACAGAGCTGACCGAACTTTCCATCGCCGCCCTCCGCGCCGGTCTCGACGAGCGCACCTTCTCGGCCGTCGAAGTCGCCGAGGCGCACATCGCCGCGATCGAGGCCGCCCGCGGCCTCAACGCTTATGTGCTGGAGACGCCGGAGAAGGCACTCGAGATGGCGGCAGCCTCCGACGCGCGGATCGCGCGGGGCGAGGCGGGGCTGCTCGAAGGCGTGCCGCTCGGCGTCAAGGACATGTTCGCGACCGAAGGCGTGCGCACCACCGCCTGCTCGAAGATCCTCGGCAACTTCGTGCCGCCCTATGAATCGACGGTGACGTCGAAGCTCTGGGCCGAAGGCGCGGTGATGCTGGGCAAGCTCAACTGCGACGAATTCGCCATGGGCTCGTCGAACGAGAGTTCCGCGTTCGGCCCGGTGATCAATCCGTGGCGCCGCGCCGGCGACGACACGCCGCTGGTGCCCGGCGGCTCGTCCGGCGGTTCGGCGGCCGCCGTCGCCGCAAGGCTCTGCGCCGCGGCGACCGCGACCGACACCGGTGGCTCCATCCGCCAGCCGGCGGCGCTGACCGGCACCGTGGGCATCAAGCCGACCTACGGCCGCTGCTCGCGCTGGGGCATCGTCGCCTACGCCTCGTCGCTCGACCAGGCCGGCGCCATCGCCCGCGACGTGCGCGATGCCGCGGTGCTGCTCAAGGCGATGGCCGGGTTCGACGAGAAGGATTCGACGTCGGTCGACCGTCCGGTTCCGGACTACGAGAAGGCGGTCGGCGCCAGCCTCAAGGGCCTGCGCATCGGCATCCCGGCCGAGTACCGCATGGACGGGCTGTCCTCGGAAATCCAGGCGCTGTGGGACAAGGGCGCGGCGTGGCTGAAGGACGCCGGCTGCGAGATCGTGGAAATTTCGCTGCCGCACACCAAGGCGGCGCTGCCGGCCTACTACATTGTTGCGCCGGCGGAGGCCTCCTCGAACCTCGCCCGCTACGATGGTGTGCGCTACGGCCTGCGGGTCGACGGCTCGGACATCACCGACATGTATGAGCAGACCCGTGCAGCCGGCTTCGGCGCCGAGGTGCGCCGCCGCGTGCTCGTCGGGACCTACGTGCTCTCGGCCGGCTATTACGACGCCTATTATGCCAGGGCGCAGAAGGTGCGGACGCTGGTGAAGCGGGATTTCGAGACCGCCTTCGATGCCGGCGTCGATGCCGTGCTGGCACCGGCGACGCCGTCGCCGGCTTTCCCGATCGGCTCCACCTCGAGCATGTCACCGGTCGAGATGTACCTGAACGACGTGTTCACCGTGACGGTGAACCTCGCCGGCCTGCCGGGCCTGTCGGTGCCGGCGGGCCTGTCTTCCGACGGTCTGCCGCTCGGGCTCCAGCTCATCGGCCGGCCGTTCGGCGAGGAGCAGCTGTTCTCGCTCGGCGCCGCCATCGAGGCCGCGGCCGGCCGGTTCACGCCCGGCCGCTGGTGGGCCTGATCGGCCGCATGAAGCGCGGCTGCCGGTTAGAGCATAACCCGTTCAGATCGAACCGATCTGAACGGGTTATGCTCAAGCTTTTGAATCTGGAGTGATTTCTTGTCGATCTGATGATTCCATCAGATCGGAAAGCGCTCTAGCCGGCAGCCGCTCGCACCGTCAGGCAGGGCGCCAGACGATGCGCTGAAGCTCGGCTCCATCGAGCTCCGCGGGCGGCGGCAGCTTGTCGAGCGGACCGCGATATTGCGGCACGGCGAACACCAGGAACACGTTCCGCGTGCCGGGCGCCGGGCAGATCGCCATGTCCGTCCACAGTTCGCCGCCCATGCGGCAGCTGCCATGGGAGACGCGGGCCTGCCGGAACGTCATGCCCAGGCGCTCGCCGTTCGGGCCGACGATGTTCTCACTGACGCCGAACACCTCGCCGACCCGGCCGTTCGATCCCCGCAGGAACTGCATGACCTGGAGACCGTTGGAGAACGCCGCGAGCGCGCTCGTGGTGTTGTTCTCGTTCGCCGTCTCGATCGGCTTGATCTGGAACTGCGGCATCAGCGCGCCGAGCGACGATGCGCTGTAGGCGGTCTCGGCCGTGACCGGGCCGGCGGAGGCGGCGGTGAACCGGACCGCGTGGCCGCGGGCAACGGGGGCTTCGGCGACGGGCGAGGTCGCCGTCTCCGTGGTGCAGGCCGCGGTCATCAGCAGGCCGGCAAGGACGATGGTCGTGCGCCAGAAGGCTTTGCGCCGCATGGGGCGACTCCGTAAAGGGTTGGACTTCGCGATCGCGGACGTCGGCCGCGTCCGCCGTTCGGCCGGGGCCGACGCGGGCTGCAGCGGGGACGCGATCAAATTCAAGGCTTTGCGTTTAAACGTCTTTTCCCGGCCAGGCGATCGGCCGGGACGCCGCGCGATCATGCACGGCCACGGTTGTTCTTTGGTTAACGAACGATGAGCGCCGGTGCGTGTCAGCCGCCCGGGCCATTGCCGGAATCGATCGCCTCAAGTTCGCGCGGCTGGAAGAACGCCACGATGCGCCCGCCATGAGGGGTGATCTCGGACCACTTCTTTTCCGGAAAATCGATCACGGCGAGGCTCGCCGTGGGGTATTCCGTCGCGATGGTGTCGATCAGCGCCGGATTGCCGGTGCCGACGAGCTCCACGGCCGTCTCCTGCAGCGTCGGGTTGTGCCCGATGATGAGGAGCACGCGCGCGGTGCCGCCGAAGGCGCGGATCACGTCGATATAGTCCGCCGGGCCGCTGTCGTAGAGATCGCGCGACAGGCGGATATCCATTTCCCTGTCGAGATAGGGCAGCAGACCCGCCAGCGTCTCGCGGGTGCGCCGGGCTGTGGAGCACACGATCCGTTCCGGCAGCAGCGCATGGGCGGCGATATGGCGGCCCATCAGCGGCGCGGCGTGGCGGCCGCGCGAATTGAGCGGCCGGTCGTGATCGTTGAGGCCCGGCACGTCCCACGAGGACTTGGCATGACGAAGCAGCAGAAGGCGGGGCATACGGACGATGGTCCTCTCGTTGGCTGCCGGCCGGGATTTTCGGGTCCGGGACCTCGGGTCCGCGTCTCTCGGGACCGGACGGCCCGGGCCCGGAGCCTTGCACCGGACATTCGATTCCGGCGCAGGCGTGTGGTCCGGCCGCCCCGATGCTCGCCGCCGGCTCCTGCATTTGAAGGTCTCAGGACTGGGCGGCGCTGTCCAGCGATAAGCGTCGCTCTGCAATTCCTGCGCGATGGCCGCTTTTGCAACATTGTGCCGGGGCGATGTCGTCGCTATAAGGAGCGCGCCTTGAGCCCGAGCCGAGGAGCGCCATGGCTGTAGAAATCGATGACGACTATCGCCCCATCGAGGGTGAGCCGTTCATGAACGAGCGCCAGCGGGAATATTTCCGCAAGAAGCTGCTGACCTGGAAGGACGAGATCCTCAAGGAAAGCCGCGAGACGCTCAACCACCTCCAGGAAGAAAACCAGAACCATCCGGACCTCGCCGACCGTGCATCCTCGGAGACGGACCGTGCGATCGAACTCCGGGCCCGTGATCGCCAGCGCAAGCTGATCGCGAAAATCGATGCCGCCCTGAAGCGCATCGAGGACGGGACCTACGGGTACTGCGAGGAGACCGGCGAACCGATATCGCTCAAGCGCCTCGACGCCCGTCCGATCGCGACGCTGTCCATCGAGGCGCAGGAGCGTCACGAACGCCGCGAGCGGGTCTATCGCGACGACTAGAGGATATCCCGTTCCGATCGAACCGATCTGAACGACGGGAAATCGGTCCGGCCTGAATGCTTGAGCCGCCTGCCCCGACCGGATGGAGCTGTCCGGTCGGGGCAGGCGGTTTCTTTATGTGGACCGATGGCGATGCCGCCGCTCGGTCAGCCCTCGATCCGCGGGTGCGTGATCGGGCGAGATGGATCGAAGCCGTCGTCGGGCCGTCCGTTGTTGTCCGGCCGCCGGCCTGTCAGGGCCAGCGCGGTTCGGAGCGGCCTCCGGCGGGCGGGGTTTCGGCCGGCTTTGCCGCCGGCTCCGGCGCAGCCGCGGGGCTGGGCCTGCGCAGCGGCGGCGGTCCCGGATCCGGTCGGGTGGCGCGAAGGGGGATGCCGTCGCCCGGTGCAGGCATCGCCTGTTCGGCGGTTGGCGGACGCGGTGGCGCATAGGGGTTCGGCGGCCAGTCCGGCGTTTCAGGCTGCGAACCGGCCGGCGGCGGGACCTCCGGGTATGATGGTGGCGGCGGCGCCTGATGCGATGGCTTCGCCATGCTGGCCGGCCGCGGCGCCGCAGGGGGCGCGACCGGTGCCTGAACCGTTGCAGACGCCGGCTTCGCAACGGGTGGCGGCTTGTAGGCCCGCGCCTCCGGCGTCACGCCCGCCGGTATCTCGGACGCTGCGACGTTCTCGACCACCAGATCGCCGCCCGGGCCTCCGACCAGCAGCAGGTGCTCGGCGCCGTCGCGCCGCACGAGCACGAGGCGGCGGCGGTCGTCCACGGGCAGCACCTCGACCACGGAGAGCCGGCGGCCGCTGCGGAACGACGATCGTGCGCCCTGCAGCCAGCCAATCAGCCGGAACACGACATAGATCGCGCCGAGCGCGATGGCGGCTGCGACCACCATCTGCAGCAGCCGCGCCGATGCGGGCGAAAAGCCGAATTCCTCGAACCAGCCGCTCATGTCCGATGCTCCATCGCCAACGGAAGTGCCGCACGGTATCCTGATGTCCGGCCGGCGCGTTCCCGGCCGGACCAGCTAACCGAATCGAAAGACGGCATGCTAGAGGCTGCTGGGGCGATGCGGCGGAAAACACCGACATTCCTTCAAGAGATTGAAATCGGGGCGATTTCTTGTCGGCCGGCGCATCTCGTGCCCGTCGGGGCGAGGCAGTGCGGCATCGCCGGCCGCGCGAGGCGGCCCGGCAGCCACGCGCGCCGTGGCGTGCGACGGCGGCAAGTCGAGGGCGGAGAGGCATCATGACGAGCGCCGGACACGGAGCGGCAGGCCGCGGGATCGACCATGCCGGGCGACGCGGCAGCCTGCTCCTTGCGTTCGGCCTCGCCGCCGTACTGGCAGCGACGGCGGCGCTTCTCCTGCTGATGTCGGCCGACGAGGCCGAGCCGTACCTGTTGACGGTGCTCGGCATTCTCGCGGTCGTGGGCGTGTTCTCGCTGTTCGCGGCGTCTGTCGGGCTTCTGCATTTCGGTGAGGCCGAGCCGGTGTCGGCCCTCGCCGCGGCCGTCGCCGATGCCGTCGGCGAGGCCGTGCTCGTGTGCGATGCCGTCGGGCGGCCCGTCTACGGCAATGCCGCCTATCGCGCGCTCTGCCAGGCCGCGCCATCCGCACCGGCGGGCGCACTCCCGCCGCTCGACCGGCTGCCGGCCGCCGATGACGAGACCGTCGAGGCGATCCACAGGCTCACGGCGGCAGGCCAGGCGGGCGAGCCCGCCGAGGCGGAAATCCGTCTCTCCCGCATCGCCGACCCCGCGGGCGGGCCGCCGCACGCCTATCACCTCGCGGTTGCGCCGCTGCGCGGCGGCCTGGAGCGGCTGGGCCTGCACGTCTGGCGGCTGGAAGCGGGCGCGGCGGTGTCGCAAGGTCCCCGGCAAGACGTCCGGCCGGATTCGCGACAGGATCCGGAAATCGGCTTCCTGGACCTGCAGAACGCCATCGACTTCCTGGATCGAGCCCCGGCCGGCTTCTTCTCGGTCGATGCCGCCGGCCGTGTCGTCTTCCTCAATGCCACGCTCGCCGACTGGCTCGGTTACGATCTCGCGCACTTCGAAGCCGGCATGATTCCGTTGGGGCAGTTGGTGCGCGGCGACGGCGTCGCGCTTCTCGCGTCCCTCTCCGGTCGCCCGGGGGACAGCCGCACCGAGACCGTCGATCTCGATCTCGTCACCCGCGCAGGCAATCCGCTGCCGGTCCGGCTGCTGCACCGGGTGACCTTCGGGCCGGACGGACGTCCCGACAACTCGCGCACCCTCGTCGTGAGCCGGGCGGCGGGGGCGGAGGCCTCCGAATCGCTCAGGGCGGCGGAGGTGCGGTTCGCGCGCTTCTTCAACAACGCACCGGTCGCGATCGCCTCACTCGACAAGGATGGCCGCATCGGCCGCACCAACGCACCGTTCCTGAAGCTGTTCGGCGTACTCGCGCATCCGGTGCCAGGCGAGGAGCGTCCGCGGCTAGCGGATGCCGTCGTGGAGCGAGACCGGCGCGGCCTTGCCGAAGCCCTCGACGGGGCTGTCCGCGGCCGGGTTGCCGTTGCGCCCGTCGATGCGACGCTCGCCGGGGCCGGCCAGCGCTCGGTGCGCTTCTACGTCTCCGCCGTGCAGGAGGCGGTGCAGGGCGGAGACCGGGACGCGGACGACGAGGTGGCCATCGTCTATGCGCTGGAAACGACGGAGCAGCGCGCCCTGGAGGCCCAGTTCACCCAGAGCCAGAAGATGCAGGCCATCGGCCAGTTGGCCGGCGGCGTCGCCCACGATTTCAACAACGTCCTGACGGCCATCATCGGTTTTTCGGATCTCCTGCTGGCGAGCCACCGGCCGACCGATCCGTTCTTCCAGGACATCATGAATATCAAGCAGAACGCCAACCGGGCGGCCGGCCTCGTGCGCCAGCTTCTGGCGTTCGCCACCCGGCAGACGTTGCGCCCGGAGCGCATCGTCCTGACCGACGTTCTGGCCGATCTCACCATCCTCCTCGACCGGCTGCTCGGCGAGCAGGTCGATCTCAGAGTCATCCACGGCCGCGATCTCTGGCCGGTGATGGCCGACGTCAACCAGCTCGAGCAGGTCGTCATCAACCTTGCCGTCAACGCCCGCGACGCGATGCCGGAAGGCGGCACGCTGACGATCCGCACCTCCAACCTTCCCGCAGTCGAGACGAAGGCGTTCCAGGGCGGGCGCAGCTTCGGCGGCCAGCCGCTGCCCGCGGCCGACCACATTCTCATCGAAGTCTCCGACACCGGCACCGGCATGAGCGCCGAGGTGATGGACAAGATCTTCGAGCCGTTCTTCTCCACCAAGGAAGTCGGGAAGGGCACCGGCCTCGGCCTTTCGACGGTCTATGGCATCGTCACCCAGTCCGGCGGGCGCATCACCGTCGAGAGCGAAGTCGGCGCCGGAACGGTCTTCCGCATCTTCCTGCCGCGGGCGCGCGCCGAAGCTGGGCGGGCCGATGGGGAGCGAACGGGCGCAGGCGAGATCGCCGCGGCCCGCCGGGTCCGGCGTCCGGTGTCCGAGGCGGTCGAGGTCGCGCAGACGCACGCGGACGCGGCAGGCACTGCGCGCATCGAGGCTCGGACGAAGGAACCCGCAACACCGACGCCACAGGAGTCCGGCATCGAGCCGCCGGCCGCCAGCGGCGCCGCGACGGCCCCGACCAGCACCCCCTCCGACGCCGAAAAAGCCGCGGCCGATCTCACCGGCAGTGCCTCGATCCTTCTCGTCGAGGACGAGGAGGCGGTGCGGGCGTTCGCGGCTCGCGCGCTCGCGTCGCGCGGCTACACCGTCCATCAGGCGTCGACGGGCGCCGAGGCGCTCAAGGTCATGACGGCGGCATCGGGCGGCATCGACCTCGTCGTCTCCGACGTCGTGATGCCGGAGATGGACGGGCCGACCTTGCTGCGCGAATTGCGCAAGACGCGACCGGACCTGAGGATCGTGTTCGTCTCCGGCTATGCGGAGGAAGCCTTCGCCCGCAACCTGCCCGAAAACGAGCACTTCAGCTTCCTGCCCAAGCCCTTCACGCTGAAGCAGCTCGCCACCGCCGTGAAGGCCGCGCTGGCGGACTGATTGCCGCCCGCCGGCCTCCGGATGGGCCGAGTTCCAGCCGCGGATGGCGTGTCGTTTGCAGGGATCGCCGAAAAAGCGCCGTCGCTGTGATGAGAACATATTGCGAACAGGAACAAAAGAGGTACACTGAACGCAGTTTGAAACCGCCCCTCCGCCGTGAAATAAGGAACGCGCTATGAGCCAAGCGAATCTGCGCCTGATTGAGGGATCGTCGATGGATAAGAGAAAAGCGCTCGATGCGGCGCTGTCGCAGATCGAACGTTCCTTCGGCAAGGGATCGATCATGCGGCTCGGTCAGGGCCAGGCGGTGGAGGTCGAGTCGATTTCCACCGGATCGCTCGGACTTGATATCGCGCTCGGTATCGGCGGCCTGCCGAAGGGGCGCATCGTCGAGGTCTACGGACCGGAATCGTCCGGCAAGACGACCTTGGCGCTCCATGTGGTGGCGGAGGCACAGAAGAAGGGCGGCGTGTGTGCGTTCGTGGACGCGGAACACGCGCTCGATCCGCTCTATGCCCGCAAGCTCGGCGTGGATATCGGCGACCTCCTGATCTCGCAGCCTGATACCGGCGAGCAGGCCCTCGAGATCGCCGATACCCTCGTGCGCTCCGGCGCGGTCGACGTGCTGGTGATCGATTCGGTCGCGGCGCTGACGCCCAAGGCCGAGCTTGAGGGCGAGATGGGGGATCAGCTTCCGGGTCTCCAGGCCCGCCTGATGAGCCAGGCGCTGCGCAAGCTCACGGGCTCGATCTCGCGCTCGAAGACCATGGTGATCTTCATCAACCAGATCCGCATGAAGATCGGCGTGATGTTCGGCAGCCCCGAGACCACCACCGGCGGCAATGCGCTCAAGTTCTATGCCTCGGTCCGCCTCGACATCCGCCGCATCGGCGCGATCAAGGAGCGCGACGAGGTCGTGGGCAACCAGACCAAGGTGAAGGTCGTCAAGAACAAGCTCGC
The DNA here is from genome assembly GCF_900148505.1 of Pseudoxanthobacter soli DSM 19599. Taxonomy (NCBI): domain Bacteria; kingdom Pseudomonadati; phylum Pseudomonadota; class Alphaproteobacteria; order Hyphomicrobiales; family Segnochrobactraceae; genus Pseudoxanthobacter; species Pseudoxanthobacter soli. Next base: position 24,002 of record NZ_FRXO01000010.1, read on the forward strand.
GCCGCCGTTCCGCGAGGTCGAGTTCGACATCATGTACGGGGCCGGCGTGTCGAAGACGGGCGAGCTGCTCGATCTCGGCGTGAAGGCCGGCATCGTCGAGAAGTCCGGTGCCTGGTTCTCCTACGACAGCCAGCGCCTCGGGCAGGGCCGCGAGAATTCCAAGCAGTTCCTGCGCGACAACCCCCAGGTCGCCAACGCCATCGAGGCGGCGATCCGCCAGAATGCCGGCCTGATCGCCGAGTCGATCGTCGGTCACGGAACCCCTGAGGCCGAGGACGACGGTCCGCCGGAGGAATGACGGCGACCGTCGTTGGGATGGCGGTTGCGTTCGCGTGCCGGCACCTGCGGCGTCGTCGAGCCGAATTGCCGTGCGGCGGTCCCGCCGGCAGGGGTGACAGGCCGGCGGCGGGACGCTACAACCGCCCCGGCTGGTTATCGTTTCCGGTCGCCGGGCCGGGCTCGCGCGTGCTTCCTAGAAGCGGCTGGCGTCCTTATCCCGGCGCTCCCGATCGCGGACCTGTCCTTGGCCTGAATGCGCGCGGCATGCCTGCCGCGCGCTGACTTTTGGAGCGCGGTCCACGACATGAGCGGCAGCGGCGTCAACGAAATCCGATCGACCTTCATCGATTATTTCGCCGGTCACGGCCACGAGCCGGTGCATTCCAGCCCGCTCGTGCCGCGCAACGACCCGACATTGATGTTCACCAATGCCGGCATGGTCCAGTTCAAGAACGTGTTCACCGGGCTCGAGACGCGTGCGACGCCGCGCGCCGTGACCGCGCAGAAGTGCGTGCGGGCCGGCGGCAAGCACAACGATCTCGACAATGTCGGCTACACCGCGCGGCATCACACCTTCTTCGAGATGCTCGGCAATTTCTCGTTCGGCGACTATTTCAAGGAACGGGCTATCGAACTTGCCTGGAACCTCGTCGTCGGTGAGTTCGGTCTGGCGCGGGACCGGCTGCTCGTCACCGTCTACCACGAGGATGAGGAGGCAGCGTCGCTGTGGCGGCGTATTGCCGGGCTGCCGGACGAGCGCATCATCCGCATCGCCACCAGCGACAATTTCTGGGCGATGGGCGACACGGGGCCGTGCGGTCCCTGTTCCGAGATCTTCTATGACCACGGTCCGGAGGTCGCCGGCGGTCCTCCCGGATCGCCGGACGAGGATGGCGATCGCTTCATCGAGATCTGGAATCTCGTGTTCATGCAGTTCGAGCAACTGCCCGGTGGCAAGCGTGTGCCGCTGCCGCGGCCGTCGATCGACACGGGCATGGGCCTCGAGCGTGTCGCCGCCGTGCTTCAGGGCGTGCACAACAACTACGACATCGACCTGTTCCGGGCGCTGATCCGCGCGTCGGAAGAAGTGACCGGCGTGCGCGCCGAGGGTCCGAATACCGCTAGCCACCGCATCATCGCCGACCATCTCCGGGCGAGCAGCTTCCTGATCGCCGACGGCGTGCTGCCTTCGAACGAGGGACGCGGTTACGTGCTCCGGCGGATCATGCGGCGCGGCATGCGTCACGCCCGTCTTCTCGGCGCGCGCGAGCCGCTGATGTACCGCCTCGTGCCGACGCTGGTGCGCGAGATGGGGCAGGCCTATCCGGAACTCGTGCGCGCGGAGGCGCTGATCTCCGAGACGCTGCGCCTTGAGGAGACCCGCTTCCGCCGCACGCTCGACCGCGGCCTGACCCTGCTCGACGAGGCCTCGAGCGGCCTCACGCCCGGTGCCTCGCTCGATGGCGAGACGGCGTTCCGGCTTTACGACACCTACGGCTTCCCGCTCGATCTCACGCAGGACGCGCTCAAGGCGCGGGGCGTGGGGGTCGATCTTGCCGGCTTCGATGCCGCGATGGAGCGCCAGCGCGCCGAGGCGCGTGCGGCCTGGAGCGGATCGGGCGAGGCGGCGACGGAAACCGTCTGGTTCGTGCTCAAGGAGCGGCTCGGGGCGACGGAGTTCCTGGGGTACGAGACCGAGCAGGCGGAAGGCGTGGTGTCCGCGCTGGTGGTCGACGGCCGCGAGGTTGAGACGCTGTCGGCCGGGCAGTCCGGCTTCGTCGTCGTCAACCAGACGCCGTTCTACGGCGAATCCGGCGGTCAGGTCGGCGATACCGGCATGCTCCGCGCCTCCGGCCTCGTCGCGAAGGTGACGGACACGCAGAAGCGGGCAGGTGGCCTTTTCGTCCACGCCGTCAGCGTCGAGGAAGGCGAACTCACCGTCGGTAAGGCGATCGAACTCGTCGTCGATGGCGCGCGCCGCTCGGCGATCCGCGCCAACCATTCGGCCACCCATCTGCTTCATGCCGCGCTGCGCGGCGTGCTCGGTCATCACGTCGCCCAGAAAGGTTCGCTCGTTGCGCCGGATCGCCTGCGGTTCGACTTCTCTCATCCGATGCCGATCTCGGATCACGATCTCGCGGAGATCGAGGATCTGGCCAACGCGGCCGTACTTCAGAACGCACCGGTCACCACGCGGCTGATGGCGGTGGACGAGGCGATCGAATCGGGCGCGATGGCGCTGTTCGGCGAGAAGTACGGCGACGAGGTCCGCGTGGTGTCGATGGGCACCGGCGGCACGGGACGCCCCTATTCGGTCGAGCTCTGCGGCGGCACCCACGTTTCGCGCACCGGCGATATCGGCCTCGTTTCGCTCGTGTCCGAAAGCGCGGTTGCGGCAGGCGTGCGCCGGGTCGAGGCGCTGACAGGGGATGCTGCGCGTCATCACCTCGCCCAGCAGGACCGCCGGCTCAAGGCGCTCGCCGCCATCCTGAAGGCGCCGGTCGCCGAGGTGGTCGAGCGCGCGTCGGCCGTCGTCGAGGATCGCCGGCGGCTCGAGCGCGAACTGGCCGACGCCCGTCGGCGGCTCGCCCTCGGTGGTGGGGAGGCCGGCAGCGGCTCCGCGTTGCGGGACGTCGCCGGCACGCGGCTCGATGCCCGCGTCGTGACCGGAATCGCCCCCAAGGACCTCAAGAGCCTTGCCGACGAGAGCAAGAAGGCGGTTGAGTCCGGTATCGTCGCCATCGTCGGTGTCGCGGACGACGGCAAGGCCGCCGTCGTGGTCGCTGTGACGGACGATCTGACCGGCCGTTTCGACGCCGTACAACTGGTGCGGGCCGGCGCCGCCGCGCTCGGCGGCAAGGGCGGCGGCGGACGCCGCGACATGGCCCAGGCCGGCGGCCCAGATGGACAGCAGGCTGCTGCTGCGATCGCCGCCATCGAGGCCGAGATTCGTCAGGCCGCGGAAGCGGCCTGACACGAGACTTCGCCTGACCGCTGCGGGAGGGCGCCGACATCGCGGGCGGACGGGGCCGCTTCCCCGCCGCTGCGGCTGGCAGGCCCAGCTTGGGCGATGTCAAACACGCTCGTCCGGCGCGATTCGACCACAATCCTCCCGCCCCGCGCGGTGAGACCCGGACCACTGGCCGCCGGCGTCGCTGACCCTGTCGCCTATTCCTTGCTCCATGCCGGGTTGCCACCAGTCCGGGCTATCCCAGCCGGCGAAGCGCCGATGCCGTCGCGCGATCGGGCATTGGCCCAGGCGAATCGCCATGATTCGTGCGGTTCGATTCGGCTCCCGCGGTGGTGGCGGTGCCTTTATCCCCAGCCATTAATCTCTTATTAACCAGCAAATCCGGCGACTTATCGCGGTGGCGGGCGCGTTCGTGACGTCCCTTTGTCGTCATAATCCGCCTTGGGGCCGCCATTTTGTTGCCTCGTCGCAACACTCGTTTCAGATCGGTTCCACAAACCCGGCCGGGCCTGTGTTTGCGATTGAACGGGCCGGGGCCACCGGTATGGTCTCTCTCAGCGGAAGCGTTCGCTGCTGCGGCAACACGGGTTTTGGTCCGGTCTGTCGTCATCGATCCTGACGCGCGAAAGTGCGGCAACAGCGTAACCATCCATCGGCTTGTCCGGCGCGGGTGGCGACCGAATGCCAGAAACGAAATGAATGGAGATCGTCACATGAAGATCAAAGGCGTCGTCCTTGGCGTTGCCGGCGCGTTCGCGGTGACCGGTGCGCAGGCTGCGGACCTTCCCGTCGCTGCTGCTCCGGAGCCGGTTGACTACGTTCGCGTCTGCGACGCGTTCGGCACGGGCTTCTTCTACATCCCCGGCACCGAGACCTGCCTGAAGATTTCCGGCTACCTCCGCGCCGAGTACGACGTGGGTATCACGCAGAGCGACACCGCTTCGTTCGGCAACCTGCAGTACAACGACAAGGATGTGAACGGCTACCGGTTCCGTGCCCGTGGCAACGTCCGCTTCGACACGCGCACCAACACCGAATTCGGCCTGCTGCGCACATACATCGAGACCAACTTCCAGATGGACAATGCGAACAGCTCGTCCGTTTGGCTCGATAAGGGCTACATCCAGTTCGGTGGTCTGACCGCTGGTCAGGCTCAGTCGATGTTCGACTTCTTCACCGGTGTTGGCTACAACTCGATCTACGAGCCGGCCCACTCCGATACCAGCACCAACCTGCTGGCCTACACCTACGCCTTCGGCAACGGCTTCTCCGCCACGCTGTCGCTCGAAGACGCCGGCAACCGCGAGACCGCTCTCGTCGACCCGACCGCTCCGGGCACCAACTACTACGGTGGCCAGAAGTATCCGGACGTCGTCGCGAACGTCCGCGTCGATCAGGGCTGGGGTTCGGCTCAGATCATGGCTGCCGGCCACTCGGTCAACGTCGACACCGCCCTGGCGTCTGTCGGCACCGGCTCCAAGTACGGCTACGCCGTCGGCGCTGGCGTGACCGTCAACCTGCCGTTCCTCGGCGCTGGCGACACCTTCAACCTGCAGGGCGTCTTCACCCAGGGCGCCGTGAAGTACGCTTCGCCGCAGTCCTACGCGGTGTTCAACACGGGCGGTGGCTCCACCTACACCACCCAGATCCCGGACGCCTTCGTGAACCCGTTCTCGGGTGAGGTCGAGCTGACCACTGCTTGGTCGGTTGCCGCCGGCATCCAGCACTACTTCACCCCGCAGATCTACGCCGCGATCGATGCCTCCTACCTCGGCTCGAACGTGGACCTGCCGACCGCCTCGAAGGTCGACCTGAACAACTACAACGTGACCGGCACCATCGGCTATCAGCCGGTCGCTGGCCTCGAGTTCGGTGCCGCCCTCGAGTACGTGAACATCTCGCCCTCCAACAACGACCTCTCGGGTATCCTGAAGAGCGAGAACTCCCTGATCGGTCTGCTGCGCATCCAGCGCAACTTCTGATCCAAGCCATCGGCTGAACCCAAGTTCAGCTCTGTTACAGGAGCCCGGCGGAGAAATCCGCCGGGCTCTTTCCGTTTCTACGGCCCGTCTCTGTCGCTCACTTTGGAGCCTTCCTGCCCGGCCGGCGCAGAAGCCGCCGCTGGCGAGGTCGATATCGTTCGCTGGTGCGCCGATCCCCCGTGACGCGACGGCGGTTGCCGGTCGTGCGGCGGATGCGGTCCGCAAGGTGTTCCTTATGTCCGCGACGGTTCCCGGCGTTCAGGAAGATTTCCGTGCGGTCCGGGAGCTTGCATGGTCTGGGCGATGCCGCGAATGCCGGTGGCCAACCCGCGTCGCGACGAGCACGGCGGGGGAGGGCGGCCCGGGAGAGCGCCATGAGAAGGGCGGTGTCGGCGGACACGCCAGACAGCCGGGCGAGGCTTGACCCGGCGGGGAAAAAATCGTCAATCGAAGCCACGCGGACGAGCCGCGAGATCCGCGGTCCGGAGCGGTTGGTATGCGGCCGGCGGATGGCCGTGACACCGATGCCCGGAGGCGCGGTCGGGGCGCCAGCCGGCTGAAGCATCGCCACACGCGCCGATGGGCGAGTGATGCGGACGGGCTGCGTCTTGCCAGGACATGATCAGGAGACGACGGACGTGCGGGAAGCCAAGGCTGAGAGCCTCATCAAGGGGGCGACGGGCGATTGGGAGGTCGTGATCGGCATGGAAGTCCATGCCCAGGTCACATCCGAATCGAAGCTGTTCTCCGGCGCCGCGACGCGGTTCGGCGCAGCCCCGAATTCCCAGGTCTCTCTTGTCGACGCCGCGATGCCCGGCATGCTGCCCGTGATCAACGAGGCCTGTGTTCGGCAGGCCGTGCGCACCGGTCTGGGGCTGAAGGCGGAGATCAATCGTCGGTCGGTGTTCGACCGGAAGAACTACTTCTATCCGGACTTGCCGCAGGGCTATCAGATCTCGCAGTACAAGTACCCGATCGTCGGCGAAGGCGAAGTCGTGCTGGACATGCTGAGCGGCGAGACGGTCGTCGTCGGCATCGAGCGCGTCCACCTCGAGCAGGACGCCGGTAAATCGCTGCACGATCAGCACCCGACGATGAGCTTCGTCGACCTCAACCGCTCCGGCGTCGCGCTGATGGAGATCGTGTCGAAGCCCGATCTGCGCTCGTCGGAAGAGGCCCGGGTCTATCTGTCGAAGTTGCGCACGATCCTGCGCTATCTCGGCACGTCGGACGCCGATATGGAAAAGGGCAACCTGCGCGCCGACGTCAACGTCTCGGTCCGCCGCCCCGGCGGGCCGCTCGGCACGCGCTGCGAGATCAAGAACGTCAATTCCATCCGCTTCGCCGGCCAGGCGATCGAATACGAAGCGCGCCGCCAGATCGCGATTCTCGAGGATGGCGGTTCCATCGACCAGGAAACGCGGCTGTTCGATGCCCGGCTCGGTGAGACCCGTTCCATGCGGTCGAAGGAAGAGGCGCACGACTACCGCTACTTCCCCGACCCGGATCTGCTGCCGCTCGAACTGACGGAGGCGTTCATCGCCGATGTCGCGGCGGGCCTGCCGGAACTGCCGGACGAGAAGCGGGCGCGTTTCATCGCCGATTACGGCCTCTCGGGCTACGACGCGAGCGTCCTGGTGTCCGATCAGGCCTCCTCGGACTATTTCGAGGCCGTGGCGAAGGGGCGCGACGCCAAGCAGGCGGCGAACTGGGTGATCAACGAGCTGTTCGGGCGCCTCAACAAGGAAGGGCGCGCCATCGCGGACAGTCCGATCGACGCTGCCTCGCTCGGCACCATCCTCGACCTGATTTCCGAAGAGGTCATTTCCGGCAAGATCGCCAAGGATGTGTTCGAGATCGTGTGGCAGGAAGGCGGTGATCCGCGTGCGGTCGTCGAGGCGCGGGGGCTCAAGCAGGTCACCGACACCGGAGCCATCGAGGCGGCGGTCGATGCCGTGATCGCCGCGAATCCGGACAAGGTGACGCAAGCGCTGGCGAAGCCGACGCTGGCAGGGTGGTTCGTCGGCCAGGTCATGAAGTCGACCGGCGGCAAGGCCAATCCGCAGTCGGTCAATGCCATCGTGAAGGCGAAGCTCGGCATCGAGTAAGCCGATCCGCGATTTTGGTGGAAGGCCCGCCGCGCTCGGCGGGCCTTTTTTTTCGCTGAGGCGGGTGCGCTGCCGGCCGGCCGTGCCGGTTCAACTCCCGCCGAGTTGGGGCCGATGCCCGGCCATGGCGCCGTGGGGCCTGGCCGGCCGGCGCCGCGGGTGCAACCCGCGGGCGGACGCCGAAAGTTTGATCTATCCGGGGCACGCGCCAGCCGGCTGGTGCTATTCAGACGGGGCAGCATCTGTCAGCGGTCGGGCGAGGTTCCCCCACGTGCGCGCGGATATTTGGTCCACCCGTCCGCAAGCGCACATATCGATTGAACCGATGACGGCCAAGCTGCGTTAATGGAGGCAACTGCGACATGCGGCCGGCCGGCGTCGGCCCGTCCTGGAACGCAAGGAGATGATGATGGCGGATCAAAAAGGCGCGGCCGAAGGCGTGAGCGCGGAAGACGTGGCGGCCGAGTTCGCCACCCTGAAGGCCGATATTGCACGGCTTACGGAAACGGTTCGCGCCCTTATCGCCAACGAAGCCGAACATGCGGCGGGCACCGTGCGCGGCCACGCCCGCGCCGCCGCGACCAAGGCGGGGGAGGCGGTTGACCGGCTGGCGACGGAAGGCCAGGCGGCAGCGCGGGAAGCGAAGATCAAGGCCGGCGAGGCGGCGACGGATCTCACGCATCTCGTCGAGCGCAATCCCATCGGTTCGGTCGCCGCGGCATTCGGCATCGGCTTTCTTATCGGCCTGCTCACGCGCCGCAACTGAGCCGAACGGCGCCCGCATCGCCGCCACGCCCCCGTTAGAGCGCTTTCCGATCGGATGGAATTGTCCGGTCGACAAGAAATTGCGCCAGATTCAATGGCTTGAGCATATCCTTGTCGTTCAGATCCGTTCGATCTGAACGGGAAATGCTCTAGGTCGCCGCCCACGCCCGAGCGGGCTGTGTTCGGCGGCAGGCGCGGCGGTCTCGGTGGCGGTAGAGCGGATCGCTTTGAGGTTGGGTCGGCCATTCGGTCCGCAGCAACGCGCTCCGGATTAAACAGCTTGAGCGTCGCCCGGCCGGTCTGACCGTTCGGACCGGACAGGGGATGGGGTTTGGAGGCTGCGGGCTCCTCGGCGGAACAATCATCCGTCACATCGGAATTGGGGATCATCGGCATGACGAAGCAGGGCATGATCGGGCAACTGCTCGGTGCGGCGTTGAACCGGGCGGTCGGACCGATCATCGCTTTGGGTCGGGCGCGCGCCGAGGCCATGGCGCAGCGCGCGATCACGATTGCCATCGGCATCGCTGTCGGCGGTGTGCTGGCGGCGATCGGCGTCGTTTTCCTTCTGCTGGCGGTGACGATCTACGCGACGCCCCATCTCGGGCCGGCCGGCGCGGCGGCTGCGACGGGAGGCGGTGCGCTCGTCGTGGGCCTGATCGTGATCCTTGCGGTGACGTCGCGTCGACGCGCGCCCCCGCCACCTCCGGCCGCATCGGCGGGGGTCGACGCAGTGTTCGCCGCCGCCAGCGATCTCGGGCGCTCGGTCCGCGAGAAGGCGGAAAAGGTGGCGGACAGCGATGCGGCCCGAACGGCGAAGTCGTCGACCGCCGTCGGCTTGGCGCTTGCGGCGCTCGTGGCGGGCATTATCGTCGGGTTGCGGGGATAGCGTAAGCCCACTCGGGGTGGGATGGTGTCCCGCGAGAACGCGCTAGAGCGCTTTCCGATCTGATGGAATTGTCAGGTCGACAAGAAATCGCTCCAGAGTCAAAAGCTTGAGCATATCCTTGTCGTTCAGATCGATCCGATCTGAACGGGATATGCTCTAAGCCCGGCGGTTCCTCATGGTGCCCCGGTCCGCGCGCGGCCGGCCGATCACCCTGATCTTCCCGCTGTTGCCGCCTCCGCAGAACAACCGGTCTGCGCCATCGGATTCCAGCCCCGAGACGATCTGGCCCACCGGCAAGGCGAGACGCGCGGTCACCGCGCCGCTTTCAGGATCGATGCGGCGCACCTCGCTGGTCTCGTCCTCCCACGTGCCATGCCAGAGTTCGCCGTCCACCCAGCTCACGCCGGTCACGAAGCGATCCGAGTGGACCGTGCGCAGCACCGCGCCCGTTTCGGGATCGATCTGGCAGATCGTGCGGTCGCGATATTGGCCCACCCAGAGCGTTCCCTCCGCCCAGGCGAGGCCCGAAGCCATGCCACCGCCCGGCGCCGGAATGGTGTTCAACACCGCACCGCTATCGGGGTCGATCTTCCGGATCATGGCGCCCGCGATCTGGAACAGGTGTGTGCCATCGAACGCGGTGCCGGCGTCGGCCGCGATGTTCAGCGCGCCGGCGATCTCCCCGGTGTCCGGGTCGAGCGCGTTCAGCCTGTCCCCGGAGGCGAACCAGATGTGCCGGCCGTCGAAGCTGACCCCATGGACGCTGGCGACGCCCGGAAAAGGGCCGTACTCGCGCAGAATCTCGATCTCGTCCGTCTGGTTCTCGGCCTCGTCGCGGCGATCGTCCGCCGAAAGGCTTTCGACGTCCCCGGTCCGCTCGTCTCCGGTCGGCATCTCGCTCGGCCCTCCCTCGCCAGATCCTCCGGGATCGATCCGATCCGAGGGAGGAGACCATCCGGCAGTTGCCCGCGCCACGGCATTTTGCGCCCGTGGCTTCGGCTCGCCTGTCGAGCAGAGCGCCCGCCGGGTCCTGCTCTATCCGTCCGCGAGCGGTGCCGAGAGTAACATGCTTGTCGGGAAACCCGGCACGGTCGCCATGGTCCACCGGCAGGCGCGACCCCCGCCGAACGACTGCACCTTGCCGGCCGCTGCGAGCGCCTCGAGCGCGCGCTGAACGGTTCGGGGACTGATGTGGAGCGCGAGCGCCAGCGCGGAACTGGACCAAGCTTCGCCATCGGCGAGGAGCGCCAGCACAGCGCCGTGGTCTCCCTCCACCGGCGGTGCAATGACGGCGACGGATCCGGCGGCGCGCGGCCTCAGCACGAAGCCGCGTCTGGTGGCGCTCGGCGCGCCGAGCGGCGCGAGCGCCTTGCGCAGGCGGCCCATCTCGACACGCAGCCGAGCGCGATGCGATTCGTCTGCCTCCCGGCCCCGGAAGGCGCGTGCGACGAGCGCCTCTCGCGAGGCGTCGCCCGGCCAGTGCTCGGCGAGTGCCCGGACAAGCGCAAACAGAACCGGCCGTCCCGCGAGCGAGATGGCGGTCCCGCGCCGCCGCACGGCACCCCGGCAGGCATCGATCACGAGCGCATCGGATGCCAGCAGGTCCTCCACCTCCGAAAGCGCGAGGTCGCGTTCTCCATCGCGTGAGATCAGCCGGGCGGCGGGGGCGTCGAGCATGTGCCGTGCCCGTTCGACCTCCGCCTCCAGGGCGGGAATGCGGGCCGCGACGGCGGCATCCCTTGCCCTGTCGAGCGCCCTTCGCGCCGGCTCCGCCTGGATGCGCCGCATGGCGATGCCGGCCGCCACGAGCCAGTAGCCGGGTCGGGAGGCTTGGGGCAGCGCCGCGGCATCGAGGGCGGTCAGCATGGCCTCCGCCGCATCGAGCCGGCCGATCAGAAGCAGCCGACGTGCCTCCAGATAGCCGGCGTGGGCTGCATTGGCGCTGTCGCCGTGTGCCGCGAGTGCCGCCTGCGCGGCGGGAAGCGATATGGCCGGGTTGGTGAGGTCTCGGGAGACGAGGGCGATCTCCGCCTCGGCGAGGCGGCAACGCGCCCGTCCGAGCGGTGCGGAGGCCCCGAACGCCTGCGCGGCGCGCCGCAGCAGAGCCTTCGCCCGCGCGAGGTCGCCGAGTTGCGCCATGGCGATGCCGCGCAGTGCGAGCGCCTCCGGCTCGTCCCGCAGCGCAATCCGCTTCAGCGCCGCGAACGGGTCGCCGGCCGCGAGCGCGCGGGCCGCCTGTACCATCAGCGCATCCATCGCAATCCCGTCACGGTTGTCACTCCCGCCCGGTCGCCCCGCTCGCCTAGGGTTCATGCGTCGCCGCAGCGCGGCACATCGACAATCGGACGGGAGGCGGCAAATGACAACGGTCCCGGCAGCAGGCGCGGATCGGCGGGTCCCCGGAGCGGCCGGCAATCTGTCCGGCTGGCTCGCGCTCGCCGCCTCACCGGTCTTCGCGGCCATGGCGGGCATCGCTGCGGGCAATGCCTCTCCCGCCCCGTTCTGTTCCGCGGGGCAGGGCGTTCTGCCCCTCGACGGCATGGCTGCGATGTACCTGCTGATGAGCCTGTTCCACCTGCCGCCCTGGCTAAAGCTCGCGGCCCGCTTCAGTCGCAATGACACACCTCCAAACCGGAAGGAAAACGACCATGAACCAGATCGTCTCCCGTGAAGCCTGGATCGATGCCCGCAAGGCGCTGCTCGCGCGCGAACGGGCGCTGACGCACGAACTCGATGCGCTGCGCACCGAACGGCGGAACCTGCCGTGGACGCGCGTTGAAAAATCCTATGTATTCTCCGGTCCCGAAGGCCCCTGCACCCTGGCGGATCTGTTCGGCGATCGCAGCCAGCTTGCGATCTATCACTTCATGCTGACGCCGGGCTCGGACCACATCTGCCCTGGCTGCTCGTTCATCTCGGACCACATCGACGCCGCGCGGCAGCATTTCGAGCAGGCCGACCTGTCGTTCGCCGCCGTCTCGCGGGTGCCGCTGGCGCGGATCGACGCCGTCCGTGCCCGCATGGGCTGGGGCTTCCCGTGGGTCTCGTCGGAGGGAAGCGACTTCAACTTCGACTTCGGCGTCTCCTTCACGCCCGAGGACATCGCCGCCGGTCATGCGATCTACAATTACGGCACACCGATCCGCCGGAGCACCGACATGTTCGGCGCGAGCATCTTCGCGCGGGACGAACATGGCGCGGTGTTCCACACCTACTCGACCTACCATCGCGGTGCGGAACTGCTGATCGGCGCCTTCAACTGGCTCGATCTCGCCCCGAAGGGCCGCAACGAGGCGGGTACGATGAGCTGGGTGCGCCTGCACGACGAATACTGAGCCACCGGCAGGACCGGGCACCGGTAGAGCCGGCCGCCCGACCGCCAGCATCCCGGTCGGTGTGCGGTTCAGTCCCGGCGGTCCCGCCCGTCCGTCACACCGCCCGCAGGGTCCGGATCGGCCGGCCGGGCGTCAGCGCTTCGGCGCTCGCGGCGATGCTGCGGGCGTCGATGCCGTTGTGGCGATAGAGTTCGGCGATCGAGCCCGTCTGCCCGAAATGCTCGACACCGAGCGAGCGGGTGCGGTGACCATGAACCGACCCGAGCCACGCCAGCGTCGCCGGATGGCCGTCGATGACCGTGACGATGCCGCAATGGGAGGGAACGCCTTCCAGCAGCCGTTCCACATGGCTCGTCGCATGGGCGGTGCCGCCTTCGCGGGCGCGCTGCGCCGCCGTCCAGCCGGCATTGAGGCGGTCGGCCGAGGTGATGGCCAGAAGCCCGATGTCGCGGCGGTCCTCTGCCATCATCCCGACGGCCTCGATCGCCTCCGGCGCGACCGCACCGGTATAGGCGACGATCACCTGCGCGTTCGGTCCGGGCCGGCGCATCCAGTAGCCGCCGTTGACGATGTCCTCCGCCAGCTGCGGCGTGATCTCCCGCCGCGGCTGTTCGAGGCTGCGGGTCGAGAGCCGCAGATAGACGGAACCGCCCGTGGCGTCGCGCAGCCAGGTCGAGCCGTCCGGCTCGCCCTGGCCGGAGCGCTGCATGTAGGCGAACGCCCAGCGCATCATCACCGCGAGTTCGTCGACGAAGGCCGGCTCGAAGCTCGCGAGGCCGTCCTGCGCCAGGCCGATCAGCGGTGTCGCGATCGACTGGTGCGCGCCGCCTTCAGGCGCAAGCGTCACGCCCGAGGGCGTCGCGACCAGCAGGAAGCGCGCATCCTGGTAGCAGGCATAGTTCAGCGCATCGAGGCCACGTTCGATGAACGGGTCGTACAGCGTCCCGACCGGCAGCAGCCGCTCGCCGAAGATCGAATGCGACAGCCCGAGCGCGGACAGCATGATGAAGAGGTTGTTCTCGGCGATGCCGAGCTCCATGTGCTGGCCCTTCGGCGAGAACTCCCAATTGTAGGTGGACGGAATCCGCTCGGCCTTGAACAGGTCCGCCATCGCTTCCTTCGCGAACAGCCCGCGCCGGTTGACCCAGGCGCCGAGATTGGTCGAGACCGTCACGTCCGGCGAGGTGGTGACGATGCGCTCGGCGAGCGCGGTGCCGGACTTGCCGATCTCGTGCATGACGAGGCCGAACCCCTGCTGGGTCGACATCGAAGGCTGAGCGGCGAAGTCCAGCGCCTCCGGCACCGCGATCTCGGCGGCCGTGAACCGGCGACGGCCGCGCCGCGTGAACGGAACGGTATCCAGGAACGCCTGTACCGCCGCCTCGTCAAAGTCGAGCCCCTCGAACTTGTCCCATTCGTGGCCCGGCCGCACGTTCATCGCCGCGCGCAGGCCCTCCACCTGCGCCGGCGTCATCAGGCCGGCGTGGTTGTCCTTGTGGCCGGCGAGCGGCAGGCCGAACCCCTTGATCGTGTAGGCGATGAAGCAGACCGGACGGTCGTGGCCGCGCGCCGCCTCGAACGCCTCGATCAGCGAGGGCAGGTCGTGGCCGCCGAGATTACCCATCAGCGCGGCGAGGTCCGAATCGCTCCGCCGGCCAATCAGCGCCGAGACCGGCCCCTGGTCGCCGAGATCGTCCATCAGCCGCTTGCGCCAGGCGGCGCCGCCCTGGAACGTCAGCGCCGAATAGAGCTGGTTCGGGCACGCGTCGATCCAGTCCCGCAGCCTGTCGCCGCCCGGCTCCGCGAATGCGGCCTGCTGGCGCTTGCCGTGCTTGATGACGACCACATCCCAGCCGAAATTGCGGAAGATCGCCTCGAAGCGCGCCCACAGCCCCTCGCGCACCACGGCGTCGAGGCTCTGGCGGTTGTAGTCGACCACCCACCAGGTGTTGCGCACGCCGTGCTTCCAGCCTTCCAGCAGCGCCTCGAAGATGTTGCCTTCGTCCATCTCGGCATCGCCGACCAGCGCCACCATCTTGCCCGCCGGCATGTCGGGCTTCCAGCCCTTGGCCTGCACGTAGTCCTGCACCAGCGCCGAGAACAGCGTCTGCGCGACGCCGAGCCCGACCGAGCCGGTGGAGAAATCCACGTCGTCGACGTCCTTGGTGCGCGAGGGATAGGACTGCACGCCCTTGAAGCCGCGGAAGTTCTCCATCTTCTCGCGCGTCTGGTTGCCGAAGAGGTACTGGATCGCGTGGAAGATCGGGCTCGCATGCGGCTTCACCGCCACGCGGTCCTCCGGCCGCAGCGCGTGGAAATAGAGCGCGGTCAGGATGGTCGCGAGCGATGCCGACGAGGCCTGATGCCCGCCGACCTTCAGGCCGTCGCCGTTGTCGCGCAGGTGGTTGGCATTGTGGATCATCCATGTGCCGAGCCACAGAACCTTTCGTTCCAGCTCGCCCAGCATCCTCAGGTCGGCCATCGTCTCGCTCCCGTCATTTTGGGCGGATCCTAGACCGCGCACGAAGGCGAAACCGGCCAAACTTGCCTTCGCTGCCGCGCGTGATTAGCTGGATTCACCACAGATCGCTCTCAAGGTGACGAATCGTGCCAGATCCACAGCTCGATGCCATCGACCGCAAGATCCTCCGCGTCCTGCAGACGGACGGCAAGATCTCCGTGGCGGAGCTCGCGCAGAAGGTCGGCCTGTCGCCGTCTCCCTGCTCGCGGCGCATCGGGCTTCTGGAAAAGGCGGGCATCATCAAGGGTTACGCCGCCATCGTCGACCAGAAGAAGGTCGGCCTGCCGATCAGCGCGTTCGCCTCCATCAAGCTGGAACGCCAGCGCGAGGAAGACCTCGACCGTTTCGAGGAGATCGTCGCCCGCTGGCCGGAAGTGCTCGACTGCTACCTGATGACCGGCCAGCGCGACTATCTGATGCGCATCGTCGCCGCCGATCTCGAAGCCTATGAACGCTTCATCAAGGACAAGCTGACCCGCCTCGAAAACATCGCCTCCATCGAGACCAGTTTCGCCCTCGGCCAGGTGAAGCGCTCGGAAGTGCTGCCGCTGTCGTGACCGGCGCCGACCCGTCACCGATCCGTCGCCTCATGCCTGCACCCGCAAAGGCGGCGCGTCCGGGCGTCAGCGGCCTTGAACGGCAGGCTTGCGACGTCCGAACGACGCCACGATCGCCACCAGCATCATCCCGCCGGCGGCGAGAAAGGTCAGCCGCATTCCAGCGGCGATTTCCTGCGCGGACGCGCCGGCGATGTCCTCCGTCCCGGCGCCGAAGGCGAACACCGCGCCCATCAGCGACGCCCCCGCGATCAGGCCGATATTGCGCGACAGGTTGAGCGCGCCCGACACGGTGCCGCGGCTCTCCCCGGGCACGTCAGCCAGTGCGGCCGTGTTGTTGGCAGCCTGGAAAAGCTGATAGCCCGGCGTGAGAACGACGATGGCGAGAACATAGCCGGCAACGCCCGCCATGTTCGGCACGAACGCCAGCAGAAACGCCCCCGCCATCAGCAGCACGAGCCCGGTCGCGAGCACCCGGTGGCTACCCCACGCATCGACCAGCCGGCCGGATGGCATGCCGCTTAAGATGGAGATCAGCGGGCCGACCGCCATGACCAGACCGACGGTCCGTGCCTCCAGGCCGAGTCCGAGGCCGAGATAGAACGGGCCGACAACCAGCGTCGTCATCATGACCGCGGCGACGAGCACGTTGGCGACCAAGTTGGACACGAGGGCCCGGTCGATCGCCGTGAGCAGCCGGCCGCGCGTCGTCTTCGCCTTCGCCCGTTCGTTCGGCAGGGTCGTCACCGCCAGCGTCAGGGCGAGAACCGCCAGCGGCACCTGCACCCAGAAGATGCCGCGCCATCCCGTCAGCGGAATCAGCGCGCCGCCGAGCGTGGGACCGAGCGCCGTTCCGAGTGCCGAGACCGTGCCGAGCAGGCCCATCGCCCGCCCGACGCGCGCCTCGTTCGCCGTCTGGCGCATCAGTGCCATGGCGAGCGTCATCAGGAACGCGGCGCCGATGCCCTGCAGGCTCCGCGCGCCGATCAGCCACCACAGGTTCGGCGCCATCGCGCAAAACAGCGACGCGGCGGCGAACACGATCAAGCCTGCGACGAGCGACGGCTTCAGCCCATACCGGTCGCCGAGCCGCCCGGCGGCGATAACCGAAATCGTCAGCGCCGCAAGATAGGCGACGACGACCGCCTGCACCTGCGCGAACGGCGCGGAAAACGCCGCGGCCAGCGTCGGCAGCGCGATATTGGCGATGCTGGTGCCGAGTGACGCCAGCAGCATTGCCAGAGAAAGCGTGGCCATGCTCGCCGTCCGTTTCTTCGTCGATAAGCCCTCGTCAGTCGTTTCCATAATGCTGCCCTCTTGCCGGAATGTCGGTTCGGGAGCAGGCTTGCCACTTGAAGCCGACTTGAGGTCAAGCATGAAATTTCTCGATATCGGCGAGGTCGCGGCAAGAAGCGGCGTACGGCCGTCGGCGTTGCGCTACTACGAGGAAGCCGGGCTGATCGCGTCCGTGTCCCGGCACGGGCTGCGCCGGCAGTTTCCGCCGGAGGTGCTGTTGCAGCTCAAGCTGATCGCCATGGGCAAGCAGGCGGGCTTCACGCTGGAAGAGATCGCCGGCATGTTCGGCCGGACCGGCACGCCCGATCTGCCCCGCGACGTGCTCCACCGCAAGGCCGACGAGATCGACCGCCAAATCCACGACCTGACGGCGCTCCGCGACACGCTCCGCCACGTCGCCGACTGCCGCGCCCCCACCCACATGGAATGCCCCACCTTCCGACGCCTCGTCGACCTCGCCGGCAAACGCGGCGAAAGGCGGGGAACAACGGCAAGGAGGAGGAAGACGCCAGCTCCCGGATGAGATGAAGGCGCGCGATGTCATTGATGGCCCGGGATCAGCCAAGCGCTTCTATTGCTGGCGAGAGACGCAGTGGCGGACAAGACGGGAGGGGGTATATTGCGGTAGTTAATATAAGTATTGACGTCTATTCTGTGTTGTGATGTACATGGATGGTTATGTTCGTCGACGATAGTCGAGCCAGAGCTTTTATGATGAAAAAATCAAGAAGAAAATCCGAAAATAAGCTGGCTGATTCGGTGCTAAAACGGCGACGTCTAGAATCCCGTCGAAGGCAGTTAGATGAATTTCTATCGCGCGTTCATGACGACGAGGCCTTTCTGCGAATGTTATGGGCTATGGACGCGATAGAAGATGGTGATGATAGGAGCCAAGCGGGATGGAGTTGGTTTTATAGGCCGCCGCAAGAGCTTTTAGAGATTTTGAACGTCAGGGGGAAATTCTTCCATAAATGGCTGATCGAGACTCTCGCCAATGAATTAATTGTCGTAAATAAGGCTCGCAATATTCCAGGAAGGCCAAGCAAGATAGTAGATTGTCATAGGCTAGAGGCGGCAGTCCAAGCTGTTAATCTGCTTCACAAGCTTGAGGACGCGGAAGATGGCCTCACCCTTAGACGAGTTAGCGTCTTCACCCAGATGCACCGAATGGCCCAACGTCAGTTTCCGTGGCAGCGTGGAAAGGTCACGCGCCGCGCTTTTTACAGATCATCGTTTCTCTACACTTTTCCTGAGGCTCAGGAGCAATTTCAAGAACGATACGGAATTTCAATCTGTGATTTTTCTTTAGTTGCATTTTCACTTTATGCCCTCTTCGAAGAATATTCGGGTGTAAAACTCCCATTCGATGTAAGCAAAATTGGGATCGATCGAGCCGCTGGCGAAAGAGCGCTGCAGCTTTTGACCGTCAGTTTGCCTGAAGCGCAGGCGGCTGTGAGAAAATTCAAGGCGATTAGTACCCATACCAGTTACACCGCGAGTGTTTTTCGAAGTTCGCCGATTGTTCGATTTCCAAAGGTACTTGTTGCCCCAGTCCCCGATCTCATAATCGAGCGAATTACAGAGGGACTATACTACGATATTATAACTAAAGCGGATGGGGCTACGGCTAGAGATATATCCGCTAAATTAGGAAAAGTTTTTGAGAAATATTGTTACGATATTCTTATTGGATATCTGAGTGAATTTGATATTATTAAAGAATTCCAGTATAATGGGCGACACAGCCCCGATCTAATGATGCTTCAGAAAGGAAAAATTGCTGTCGCGATAGAGTGCAAGGCGAAAAAGGAACCAATTGTCGCAAAATTCGGCGAGGAGAAAGAGGCATTGCATTCGCCGGGAATAGACGATTTGGCAAAGGGAATATTTCAGATATGGCGCTTCTTATCTCACGTTCGGCGGGGAATTGCGCGGTGTGCTCACGGGGTGGAAAAGTCAGTGATCGGACTATTGCTTACGCTCGACACTTGGTTAGAGGCATCGGATGGTCAGCGTGCGGAAGTAAGACGAAGGGCAGGGGAGTTGGCTGACTTGGAGGGCAACATAATAGGGGAGGACCGGTGCCCAATCGCCCTATGCCATGTGAGAGATCTGGAAGCTCTATTGGCGTGCGCTTCAGACCAGGACGTTCTGCGGACACTTGCTGTCGCCTCGACGCCGGAGAGGCAGGGCTGGACCTTGGAGGGCATTTATCATGAGTTGACGGACGCGGCGGTTATTTCCAAGCCTGATCCATTTGCAGATCGCCTTAATGACGTCGCCCCATGGATAGCATATTCAAGTGGCGTTCGTAGATAGCCATCAACCGTCGGTCATATGTGGTCCGACTGCGAAAAACATCCGCCTTAGTATGGTTACCGCGAACACGGCTGGCGACAATGCTGTGGCTCAACTAGGTCGATGGCGGAGACGAGGGGATTCGAACCCCTGATACGAGTTTCCTCGTATAACGGTTTAGCAAACCGCCGCCTTCAGCCTCTCGGCCACGTCTCCAGCGCGGAAATCCCTAGCCGCTCCATCCCGTGGGCGCAATAGCCCGGTTGTCGAAAACGTGTGAAACGGGGAACAACGCCGCCCCGGCCGGCCGGAAAGCCGGCACTGGCCCGCCGCGATATGAGGGGCGGACCGACACCCCGCGGTGGCGATGCCGTTCGCGACTTCGGGTGGCCTTAGGCCGTTGCCGGCATTGGCGCGGCTCAGCGCTCGATCTCGCAGACGCCGCGCGCGACCAATGTTTTCCAAAGGGATTCGGCATCGTCGGCATATTCGAACAGCGAGAGGTCGGCGGCGTCGATCATGCCGTCCTCGACGAGGCGGTCGAAATTGATCGCGGCCGACCAGTAGGCCCGGTCGAACAGCACGATCGGGATCGGCGGCGACTTGTTGGTCTGGCGCAGCGTCAGCACCTCGAACAGTTCGTCGAAGGTGCCGAAGCCGCCGGGAAAGGCAACCAGCGCGTTGGCGCGCATCGCGAGGTGCATCTTGCGCATCGCGAAATAGTGGAAGCGGAAGGTCAGGTCCGGCGTCTGGTAGGCGTTCGGCTCCTGCTCGCGCGGCAGGGAGATGTTGAAGCCGATGGTCGGCGCCCCGGCTTCCCGTGCGCCGCGGTTGGCCGCCTCCATGATGCCTGGTCCGCCACCGGTCGCGATCACGTTGTCGCGCAGGCCGTCCTGCACCCGGAGCGCGCCGCCGCGCTCGGAGGCGATGCGGCCGAAGGCCAGCGCCTCGTTGTACCAGCGGGCGTGGCGGTCGCCGGTGTCGGGCCGCACCCGCGCGCTGCCGAACACCACGATGGTGGAGCGGATGCCCCAGGCGCGCAGTTCCTCCTCCGCCTTGGCATATTCCAGCAGAAAGCGGAGGCCGCGCATCGAATCGCCG
This sequence comes from Pseudoxanthobacter soli DSM 19599, assembly GCF_900148505.1. NCBI lineage: Bacteria > Pseudomonadati > Pseudomonadota > Alphaproteobacteria > Hyphomicrobiales > Segnochrobactraceae > Pseudoxanthobacter > Pseudoxanthobacter soli. The sequence goes on from NZ_FRXO01000010.1 coordinate 44,104, forward strand.
AGGAGATAGTCCTGGTCGAGCGCCGGCAGCCGATAGGAGGGCGAAGCCATCTGCGCCGCATTGGGCTTCGCCGCGGGCGCGCCGACCGGCTCGATGCCGGATTCCGCTCCGCCGGCAAGGGAGGGTTCGGTGGCGTTCGGATCGGTCATGGCGCGTCCTCGTCTGTCCCGGCCGGCCCTCTCGTTGTCGTGGCGGGGCGCTCGGCCGGTCCGGAGCATAGGCCGATTCCGGCGCGGACGTCTTCCGGTGCAGACGTCTTCCGGTACATGCGTCGACGCGCATCGGCGCGGCGATGGGCGCGTTTCCACCGCATGGTCTCATCCGGTCCACAGGCCATCGCCCGCGCTCCAGGCGTTCGGGCACATCCCGCGCGGGCCGTTTCGGCCGGAACCGGGATATGCTCCAGTCTCGCGGGGATGAGGAGGCGCCGGCATGTCCGGCGGCGATGCGATGAGCGGTTTGCGGAACGACGGCGCCGGCACGGCCGGGCAGGCCAGGGTGATCGGCGAAGTCTCGGCCGTCGAGATCGGGCTGGGACCCGGCCTGCCGGCGTTCGCCACGGCCCGCCGGGCGGAGATCGAGGCCCACTGGCAGGCGCGGCTTGCCGCCAACCCGGCGCTCTTCAACGGCGCCGTGCTCGGCTTCGAGCGCGTCTCCGTCGCCGGCGGGCGGCTTTCCGCGGTCGCGCGGCGGATGGATTTCGCCACGCTCCTCGCGCTGCTCGACTGGCGCCCGGCCGGCGTCGACCTCTTCAACCTGTTCGGCGCGGCGGCGATCCTGTCGAGCGACGGCCGCCTCGTGCTCGGCCGCATGAACGGCTGGACTGCCAATCCCGGCCACGTCAAGTTCGTCGGCGGCACGCCCGATGACAGCGACGTCACGGCAGACGGTCGGGTCGATCTCGTCGGCTCGATCGCGCGCGAATGCGCCGAGGAAACCGGCCTCGATGCCGCCGATGCGGTGGGCGCGCCGTCCTTCCTCGTCGTCGCCGACGGCCCGCTCGTCGGCCTCGTCGGCGTGCTGCGCTTCCCTTGGAACGCGGCGGACCTGGTGGGCCGCATCGAGCGCTTCATCGCCGCCGATCCGAATGCGGAAATCGAGGCGGTGGTCGCGCTCTCCCGGGTGTCCGATGCCGCCGGCCTCGATATTCCATGCTACAACCGGGTCGCGCTCGACGCCCTGCTGCCGCGGTGACGGTGCGGGGCACGTCAGTTCCGTTCGCGTTGCCAGGGGTTGCCATGCCGCGCCGTTTCGTCGTTCTCGACGTCTTCACCGACCAGCCGCTCACCGGCAACGGGCTTGCCGTCGTTCGCGATGCCGAGGGCCTCGACGACGACGCGATGCAGGCCATCGCCCGCGGCTTCAACCTGTCGGAAACGATCTTCATCCTGCCACCGGAAGGCGCGGCCCACACCGCCTCCGTGCGCATCTTCACGCCCGCCAAGGAACTGCCGTTCGCCGGCCATCCGACCGTCGGCGCGGCCGTGCTGCTGGCGTTCGACCGCTTCGGCATCGAGGCGGCGGGACAGGAATCCGTGGTGGTGCTGGAAGAGCGCATCGGCCCGGTGCGGTGCGGCGTCGCGCTCGGCGCCGACCGTGTCGGCTATGCCGCGTTCGACGTGCCGCGCGTGCCGGTGGAAATCCCGTTCGTGGCCGACAACGAGGCGATCGCCGCAGCGCTCGGGCTGCTGCCCCGCGAAATCGGGTTCGAGAACCATGTGCCGAGCGCCTTCGCCGTCGGCGGTCCGTTCGTGTTCGTGCCGGTCGCCGGCCTTGAGGCTGCCGCGCGGGCGAAGCCGGTCGCGTCGGATTGGGCGCGGGCCTTCGCCAGCGAGGCGCACTCCGTCTACCTCTATTGCCGCGAGACCGTGCGGGCCGACGCCGGCTTCCACGCCCGCATGTTCGCGCCCGATCTCGGCATCGGCGAGGACCCGGCAACCGGCTCCGCGGCTTCGGCCTTCGCCGGCGTGGTGCACCGGTTCGATGCGCTGCCGGATGGCGTGCGCGAGGTCGCCATCGAGCAGGGCGTTGAGATGAAGCGGCCTTCGTTCATCAAGCTCGAGATCGCGGTCGACGGCGGCGCCATCTCCGGCGCGCGGATCGGCGGCAATGCCGTGATCGTGCAGGAAGGGGAACTCCTGCTCTGATGCCGGTTCCGGATGCCGCCCGGGGCGCGGCCGATCCCACAAGCGCGGTCCTGCCGGTCGAGGCCGCCATGCCCGCGCTGCTCGATGCGCTGGCGGGGCAGGGGCGGGCCGTGCTGGTCGCCCCGCCGGGCGCCGGCAAGACCACGCGGGTGCCGCTCGCGCTCCTCGGTACGCCCTGGCGGCAGGACGGCCGCATCGTCGTGCTGGAGCCGCGCCGGCTCGCTGCCCGCGCGGCCGCCGCGCGCATGGCCGCGACGCTCGGTGAGCCCGTCGGCCGCACGGTCGGCTTCCGCGTGCGCGGCGAGGCCCGCATTTCCGCCGCGACCCGCATCGAGATCGTCACCGAGGGCGTGTTCACCCGCATGATCGTCGACGATCCCTCGCTGGAGGGCGTCGCGGCGGTGCTGTTCGACGAGGCCCACGAGCGCAGCCTCGACGGCGACCTCGGTCTCGCGCTCGCGGTCGAGGCGCGCGACGCGCTGCGGCCCGACCTGCGCGTCGTCGTGATGTCCGCGACCATCGATGCCGCGCGGTTCGCCGGCGTTCTCGGCGGCGCGCCGGTGGTGGAAAGCGCCGGCCGCATGTTCCCGGTCGAAACCCGTTATCGGCCGCGTCCGGCAGGCGAGCGGATCGAGGACGCCATGGCCGCGGCCATCCTCGCCGCGCTTCGCGACGAGGGGGGCTCGGTGCTCGCCTTCCTGCCCGGCCAGGCGGAAATCCTGCGCACGGCCGAGCGTCTCGCCGGCCGTCTGCCGCCCGATGTCGACCTTGCCCCGCTTTACGGCGCGCTCGATCCCGCGGCGCAGGATGCCGCCATCCGCCCCGCGCCCACGGGGCGGCGCAAGGTGGTGCTCGCCACCGCAATCGCCGAAACCTCGCTCACCATCGAGGGCGTCCGCATCGTGGTCGACGGCGGGCTGTCGCGTCGCCCGGTCTACGAGCCGGCGACGGGGCTCACGCGGCTCGAAACCGTGCGCGAATCCCGCGCCGCCGCCGACCAGCGTCGCGGCCGCGCCGGCCGCATCGAGCCGGGCGTCTGCATCCGCTTGTGGGATGAAGGGCAGACCGCGGCGATGGCGCCGCATGACCGGCCGGAGATGCTGGAAAGCGATCTCGCCGGTCTCGTGCTCGATCTCGCGGCGTGGGGCGTCGCCGATCCCTCGGGCCTCGCCTTCCTCGATCCGCCGCCCGCTCCGGCCTGGGCCGAGGCGACCGATCTGGTGCGCCGGCTCGGCGCTGTCGACGAGGCCGGCCGGCTGACGGAGGAGGGGGCGCGACTGCGGGCGCTGCCGCTGCATCCGCGCCTCGGCCACATGGTGCTGCGCGCGGCCGCGCGGGGCGAAGCGATGCTCGCCGCCGAAATCGCGGTGGTCGTGTCCGAACATGGCCTCGGCGGCCGCGATGCCGATCTCAGGGAGCGTGTCCGGCGTCTGCGCGGCGAACGCGGCCGGCGGGCGGAAGAAGCCCGCCGCCTCGCAACTAGGTGGGCGGCGCTCGCTGGCGCGGCCGGCAAGTCAGAGGATGGCGACGTCGACCACGCCGGCGCGCTGCTTGCCTTCGCCTTTCCCGAGCGTGTCGCCCAGGCGCGCGGCGCGACCGGCGGCTTCCGCCTCGCCAACGGGCGGGGCGGGCGGATCGATGCGGCGGATGCGCTTGCGCGCGAGCCGTTCCTCGCGGTGGCGGAACTCCAGGGCGCCGCGGAGAACGCCCGCATCCTGCTCGCCGCGCCGATCAGCCGGGAGGAGATCGAGGCCGATTTCGCCGAGGCGACCACGTCCGCGACGGAAGTGACGTTCGACCGTCCGGCCCGTGCGGTGCGGGCGCGGCGGGTGCGAAGGTTGGGCCGGCTGGTGCTCGCCGAGGAGGCGGTGCCCGTTCCCGCCGACGAGGGCACCAAGGCGCTCGCCGCCGGCATCGCCACCCTCGGCGTCGGCGCGCTGCCGTGGACGCCCGGGCTGACACGGCTGCGCGGCCGCCTGCGCTTTCTGGCGAAGGCGCGCGGCGCGCCGTGGCCGGATGTGTCCGACGAGGCGCTCGCCTCCAGCCTCGAAGATTGGCTGATGCCCTATGCGCCGGGGGCTCTCCGGCTCGACGACATCACGCCGGCGGTGCTGGGGCTCGCGCTGGAAGGGCTGATCCCGGCCGGCGGCAAGGCGGAGCTTGATCGCCTCGCCCCCGCGACCCTGGAGACGCCCGCCGGCCGCAGCGTGCCGATCGACTATGACCGAGAGCCGCCGGCCGCGTCCGTCCGGGTGCAGGATCTTTTCGGGTTGGACTGCCATCCCGCCGTCGCGGGTGGCAGCGTGCCTGTGCTGCTCGAACTGCTGTCGCCGGCCGATCGGCCGATCCAACTCACCGCCGACCTGCCGCGGTTCTGGCGCGGAACATGGGCCGACGTGCGTGCGGACCTGCGTGGCCGCTATCCGAAGCACTCGTGGCCGGAAGACCCGGTCACGGCCGCGCCGGTGCGCTATTCGCGGCCGAGAAGCTGACCGTTCCGGCCGCGTCCGGAATTGGCGGGCATCACGGCCGGAAGCGGTGTCCGGCGGGCACGTAGAACCGCTCGGGCGTGCGGGCGAAGGCGGCGAGCCCTTCCAGAGCCGGCAGCGGATGCTGGATGAGGAAGGTCGGGATTTCCCGCACCAGCGCGGTGTGCGGGGCCTTGTCCTCGAACATCGCCCGGAAACGGCCGTCGTTGAGGTGGCTCGCGATGCGGGGGGCGATGCCGCCGGCGAGATAGACGCCGCCGCGCGCGAGATAGGTCAGCGCCAGGTCGCCGGCGAAACGGGCGAAATGCGTCACGAAGAAGCCGAGCGCGCGGATCGCGAGCGGGTTGCCGGCTTCGACCCCTTCCGTGACCGCGGCCGGGCTTTCGAGCGTCGGGTCGACGCCGGCGAGCCGGGCGACGGCGCGGTAGAGCCGCAAGAGGCCGGGACCGCTGATCAGCGTCTCCGGCGTGATGCGGCCGTGGGCGCGCTCCAGCACCTTCCAGAGTTCGAAGTCCTCATCGGTGACCGGGCCGAGATCCATGTGCCCGGCCTCGCTCGGCAGCGGAATCCACCGCTCGCCGGACTGCACCAGACCGCCGACACCGAGTCCCGTGCCCGGCCCGACCACGACGCGCGGCGCGCTCGGATGGGCGGTGCCGCCGCCGATCGACAGGATCGCATCGCCGGAAAGCACCGGCAGCGCCAGCGACAGGGCTTCAAAATCGTTGACGAGCACGAGTTCGTCGAGCCGCAGCGCGGAAATCAGCGAATGGGGATCGAATGCCCACGAGGCATTGGTCAGCACGGGCCGCTCGCCCTCGATCGGCCCGGCGAAGGCCAGCACGGCGGCGCGGGGATGGGGCGCGCCTGCGGTCTTCAGCACATCCAGCGCGGCGGCGTCCGGGCTCGGATAATGATGCGTCGCCACGGTGGGAAACACCTGGATCGGGCGCTGCGCATCTTCCACAAGGGCGAACCGCGCGTTGGTGCCGCCGATGTCGGCGAGCAGCACGGGGAAGGGCAGGGCTTCATTGGCGGACGATGCCGTCATGTCGTTGTCTTCCGGTTCGTGGCGTTTCGTGGGGCCTCGGCTTGCCGGCAACGGCAGGTCCGCCCGTGCCGGAGACTAGAGCATGATCCCGAAAAGTGCGAAGCGGTTTTCGGACAAGATCATGCTGAGGGGGAAGCGCGCGGAGCGCGCATGATCCCGAAAAGTGCGAAGCGGTTTTCGGACAAGATCATGCTGAGGGGGAAGCGCGCGGAGCGCGCATGATCCCGAAAAGTGCGAAGCGGTTTTCGGACAAGATCATGCCGGGAGGGCGCGCGGTGACGCCCGCCTGTCGCATCACGGCCATGACCGGATGAGAGGATCGGCGCAGCGAAAAGCCGCGCTGGCAGAGATGGCAGTCTGCGCTGTTGTCTGGCACAGTCCGGCGGAAGAGATCGGATAGGCGCCGCCCTTGTGGGGCCGCCGCACGATCCGGTCCGAAGGGAAACGCTCAAGACCTCCCGCGGCCCGGTCGGCGCGCGGGCGGCGGCACCGGAACCGACGACGCTGGCGGGGAGCGGGTGATGAGCGAAGACGAACAGGACGGCGGCAGCGCGACGTTCGGTTTTTCATCCCATATATTGCGGGCAGCCGTGCTCGGCGAGGTTCACGCCCGGCCCGCGCATCCGCTGGATCGCCCGCGCACGGTGCTCCATCTCGCCTTCCTCACCGGCCCGGAGGAAGCCGCCGCCGACCGCCTCGCGCTCGACCGTCTCGCGCTCAGTCTCGGCGTCGGCGGATCCGGGCCGGAGATGAAGCACTGCCGGTTCGATCTTCTCGGCGGCGTGTTGCGCTGGGAGCAGCATACCGAATTCACCACCTACACCTTCGACGCGCCCCCGGGCACGGGGCGCCTGCCGGAGCACCCCTTCGGTGTCGCCTTCCGCGAGCCGGGCCCGCTGATCGCTGCCGTCCGGGTGGATGTCCGCTCCGCGCCGGTGCGGACCGAGGACGGGCTCGACGGCTTCGATCCCATCAGCCTGTGCGTGTCGCGCGTGGCGGAGGGCGAGGCCGTCGTCGCCACCGATTTCCGCCAGGACGCCGACGGCTTCACCCGCATCCGCGTGCTCGACGCCGGCATGTCGCCGTCGCGGACAGGAACGCTGGTGCAGCGGCTGATCGAGATCGAGACCTATCGCACGCTCGCGCTGCTCGGCCTGCCGGAAGCCCAGCGGCTCGGCCCGGGAATCCGGCGCATCGAGACCGGTCTCGTCGCCTCGCTGGAGGCGATGAAGGAGACGCGCGGGCTGACCGACAACCAGCGCCTTCTCGCCGAGCTCACCGATCTTGCCGCCGCGCTGGAGGCCGATGCCGCGGCGACCGCCTACCGCTTCGGCGCCACCCGGGCCTATCACGAGATCGTCGAGGAACGGCTCGATGCCATCCGCGAGGTCCATGTCCAGGGCTACGGCAGCTGGCGCGGTTTTCTGCAACGGCGGTTCGGGCCGGCGATGCGCACCTGCCTCGCCATCGAAAACCGCCAGACCGATCTCGCCACGAAGCTGGCGCGGGCGGCGAACCTGCTGCGCACGCGGGTGGACGTGGAACTGGAACGCCAGAACCGCGACCTGCTGCATTCCATGAACCTGCGCGCGCGCCTGCAATTGCGTCTGCAGCAGACGGTCGAAGGCCTGTCCGTGGCGGCGATCAGCTACTATGTGGTGTCGCTGATCGGAAAGCTTGCCGAGGGCGCCCACGTCGAGGGGCTGCCGTTCCATCCGGAGCTCGTCACCGCGCTGTCGGTGCCGCTGGTCGTCGTGGCGATCTGGCTGGTGGTGCGCCGCATCCGCCGCCACCACGCCGGCAGCCGCTCGGACGTGCACTGAACGCGGCTCCCGTCCGCCCCAATCCGTCCGCTTTCGCCCTCACGGTCCGCGCTGGATTCGGTTGACTAGGAAACTTCATCCATCTAGTTTCCTAGTCAACAAAAGGCGAGGCGCCGCATGCAGTCTGTTTCCGATCTCACCGCCCACACGGGCTACTGGCTCAGGATGGTTTCCAACGCCGTGTCGCAGGATTTCGCGCGCAAGCTCGCGGCGGAGGGCGTGACGGTGGCCGAGTGGGTGTTCCTGCGCGCGCTCTACGATGTCGACAGCATGGCGCCGTCGGCGCTTGCCGGGAGGATGGGGATGACCCGGGGGGCGATCAGCAAGCTCGCCGACCGGCTCATCGAGAAGGGGCTGATCGACCGCGTCGACAATCCCGACGACAGGCGTGCCCACAGCCTGTCCCTCACCAAAGCCGGGCGAGCAAGGGTGCCGGTGCTGGCCGCGCTCGCCGACCGCAACGACGCGGACTATTTCGGCGTGCTGTCCGCCGATGAGCAGGACGCGCTGGGCCGTATCCTGAGGCATCTCGCGGAGCGGCGCGGATTGAAGGCGATGCCGCTGGACTGACCGGCGCCACCCGAGGTCGGTACCAACCGACAACGGCGCATCTCGCCGGGCGTCGCAAACGGCCGGCCTGATTTGACCTGCACACCAACCGAAAGGACCGCCGCCATGGACGCGGAACGGATTGCTATTGCCCGAAGCTGCCTCGATGCCGCCCACGACGGGACGGAGAGCTTCCCCACAATCGTCGGCCGGCTGATCGCCGCCGGCTTCGAGGGCTACGCGGTGGATTATCGCCGGAACACGCAGCTCTACTACCTGCCGGACGGCGACGGCGTGGAATTGCCGATGCCGCCTTCGCCGGGGGGGGCGGCGCCCGAATTTGACGCGGATCGTGTGGCGGCGCTCGTGCGCTGGGCGCAGGCGAACGGGCCGGACTACAGCTATGCGGGGTTCTGCACCCGCGCGAAGGCTGCGGGGTGCGCCGGCTATCTCGTCTCGTTCCCAGGCCGCCGCGTGCTCTATTACGGCCGCACGGCCGAGACACACGTCGAACATTTCCCGCGATAGGCGGTTTGTCACTCAGCAAAAAGGCCGGTCCCTGGAGCGCACTTTCCCCCAGGATCGCCTCGATCCGAGCGGGATGTGCCTCAGGGCCGGCCATATCCTGCCGCGTCACGTCGCGGCCGGGGAGGTCCGCGGACATCCCCGGATCGTCTGTCGGTTGCGCGGGCTCAGGCGCCTGCGTGTGCGCCCGCCCGCGGCCGCTCCTGCGCCACGGCGGCTGCGCGAACGGCTTCCTGCACCTTCTCGAACGCGCGCACCTCGATCTGGCGCACGCGCTCGCGGCTGACGCCGAACTCGGTGGAGAGGTCCTCCAGCGTGATCGGATCGTCGACCAGCCTGCGCGCCTCGAAGATGCGGCGTTCGCGGTCGTTCAGCACGCCGAGCGCATTGGTGAGGAGGCGCTTGCGGCTCTCCAGTTCCTCGCTCTCGGCCAGCATCTCTTCCTGGTTGGTGGATTCGTCCACCAGCCAATCCTGCCACTCGCCGCCTTCGGAATCCGCCCGAAGCGGCGCGTTGAGCGAGGCGTCGCCGGAAAGCCGGCGATTCATGGAAATCACGTCCTCGGCTGGAACGCCGAGCTTCTGCGCGATCTGGGCGACCTGTTCGGGCCGCAGGTCGCCATCCTCCAGCGCCTGAATCTGGCCCTTCACCTTGCGCAGGTTGAAGAACAGCCGCTTCTGGTTCGCGGTGGTGCCCATCTTCACGAGGCTCCACGACCGCAGGATATATTCCTGGATCGAAGCCTTGATCCACCACATCGCGTAGGTCGCGAGCCGGAAGCCCTTCTCCGCATCGAAACGCTTCACCGCCTGCATCAGGCCGACATTGCCCTCGGAGATCACCTCTCCGATCGGCAGGCCGTAGCCGCGGTAGCCCATCGCGATCTTCGCCACGAGGCGCAGGTGCGACGTCACCAGCTTCTGGGCCGCTGCCGGATCCTCGTGCTCGCGGTAGCGCTTGGCGAGCATGTACTCTTCCTGCGGCTCCAGCATGGGGAACCGACGGATCTCTTCCAGGTAGCGGGACAGCCCGCCTTCGCCGGCTGCAATTGCGGGAAGCGATGCCTGGGCCATGTGAGCGCCCTTTCCTTCAGGTGCCTGCTGCAGTTCCCTCGGCGTGAGCGGAACCGGAGAGCGTGCCTCAACGCGTCCGGACGCTCAGCCAAGCCGCCCGGTCGGGGTGCGAACACCTCGTCCCCACCATCATCGTCGAATGGCGATGGAAAGGGAAGAGGTTTTCATCGCCATTCGACGATGGGTGTTCCGCGACGACGCAGGCGGGCCGGCTTTGCCGACTATCGAAGTCCATTATGTCCAAAGCGCGTCAGGGCGCTTCCGTGTTCCGTGCGGGTGCTTGCCGGATCGCACGGCCTTGCCGTGTCACCTCGGCACGCTCAGTATTGCCCGACCGCGATGCGGTTCCGGCCTTCGCGCTTGGCGCGGTAGAGCAGGGTGTCGGCGGCCGCCAGCAGGCTGTTCGACGTCTGTGCGATGACCCGTTCCGAGCACACCGCACCCACGCTGACAGTCACGATGCCGGCATCGGCGAGCGCGTGCGGTATCGCCAGATCCGTGACGGCAAGGCGCAGCCGGTCCGCGACCATCGTCGTTTCGGCCAGTGCCGTGCCCGGCAGCAGGCACGCGAATTCCTCCCCTCCGAAACGCGCCGCGAGCCCGGCCGATCCATCGACCGTCGCGGCGATGGTGGCCGCGACGCGCCGCAGGCAATCATCTCCGCCGAGGTGGCCGTAGCGGTCGTTGAATGCCTTGAAATGGTCGATGTCGATCAGCATCAGTGCCAGCGGCTCCCCGGAACAGGCATGGCGAGAGACTTCGCCGGCGAGCGCCTCGTCGAAACGGCGGCGGTTACCGATGCCGGTCAGTCCGTCCGTGATGCTCATCTGGTAGATGCGCTCGTTGAGCGCCTTCAGCTTCGCCTCGTTGCGCCGCCGCTCGGTGATGTCGCGCACGATCGAACAGTTGAAACGCATCCCGTCGACGCACACCAGGTTCGCCGTGACCTCGATCGGCACCTCGACGCCGTCCTTGCGGGTGTTGACCGTTTCAAGGGTGACAGTGCCCAACCGCTCCAGTTCCGCCCAGTGCTCGCGCCACCGCTCCTCGCTGAACAGCGGATCGACATCGCAGACCCTGCGCAGACGGAACTCTTCCATCGTGAAGCCGAGAAGACGTTGCGCCGCCTTGTTCGCGGAAACGTACCGGCCGTCGCGATCGGTCCAGATGATCATGTCGGCGATCGCGTCGATGGAATAAAGCGCCAGCTTGGCTGTCAGATCACCTTCAAAGGCTGTCATGTGTCACTCGTTCGCGGCTTGACCAACCCGCGGCCAGACGCGTGCCTGTCTCCTCTGAAAATCGAACGCCAAGGCGCCCACGTTACGTCTGCACGTTTCCGGTCCCGCCCGATCTCGGCTTTTCACGCCACGGCTTCTCAAGTCTCGGCTTCTGTGTGCCGACGGCCCTTCGGTGCGCTCGTGCCCGGCGTTTTCCGAGGCCCACGGAAGCGCCGGTCTCCGGTACGATCGACCAGAGCCGGATCCCGGTGCTTCAAGGGCTTCTACGAGCGCAACGCGGTTCTGGATGAATCGGCGGTGGATTTGTCACCGCACCCCGCGAAATGCCTCGATCAACGCTTCGAAATCGGCCGGGGGCTCGCTCTCGAACCGCATCACCTCGCCCGTCAGTGGATGCTCGAACGCGATCACCGCCGCGTGGAGCGCCTGGCGCGGAAAGCCGGCCGCGGCCGAGCGCGCCGGCTCGGGCAGGCGGTTCGCCTTGGTGCGGAAGCCCGCGCCATAGTCCGCGTCGCCCACGAGCGGGTGGCCGATATGGGCCATGTGAACCCGGATCTGGTGGGTGCGCCCGGTCTCCAGCCGGCATTCGATCAGGCTCGCGATCGGCTCGTCGCCGAGGTCGTAGCGTTCGAGCACCGTGAAGTGGGTCACGGCATGGCGTCCGCCGGAGCGCACCACAGCCTGGCGCTGGCGGTTCTGGGGTGAGCGGCCGAGCGGTGCGTCCACGGTGCCGCCGCCCGAAAGCGGCTGGCCCCAGACGAGCGCGACATAGGCCCGCTCCAGCGCGCCGGTGCGGCCGTGGTCGGCGAACTGCGCCGCGAGCGAGCGGTGGGCGCGGTCGGACTTCGCCACGACCATCAATCCGCTGGTGTCCTTGTCGAGCCGGTGGACGATGCCAGGCCGGCGCACGCCGCCGATGCCGGAAAGGCGGTCGCCGCAATGGGCGAGCAGGGCGTTCACCAGCGTCCCCCGGGCGTGGCCGGCGGCGGGGTGCACCACAAGCCCGACCGGCTTGTCGAGCACGATCACGGCCTCGTCTTCATAGACGATGTCGAGCGGGATCGGCTCGGGCTCCGGCTCGGCCGGTTCCGGCGGCGGCATCTCGACGGCGATCCGGGCGCCCGCGTTGACCCGGCGTCCCGGCTCTCCTATCGTCCGCCCGTCGATGCCGACATTGCCGGCGCGGATCAGCGCCTGGATTCGGGCACGGCTCGGCGCCTCGGCGCCCATCGCTTCCGCGAGCAGCGCCGTCAGAACGGCATCGATCCGACCGCCGGCCGCCGCGTCGTCGACCGTGACCTCGATCTGCCGGCCCGAGGCGTCTTCGCCGTCCTCGTCCCAGTCCTCAAACACGCGATCCTGCGCAAGATCGTTGCCGGACCCACTTTCAGCAATGCCGCTCACCAAAGACTCCGATTCCGCAGACGCCCCCGAGAAGCCGCTCGACCCTGCCGCCGAACGGCTGCAGAAGCGCCTGACCGGCCTCGTTCGCACGTCCGGCCTGATCATGGCCGCCGGCTTGCTCGCCGTCTTCTCAGTGATCCTCTATCGCACAATCGGTGGCGGCGCGCAGGACCGTCGTGCCGTCCACAGCGCCGATATCGCCGTAAGCGCGGCCTCCGGCGCGCGCATCCTCTCCACCGATCTCGACGGCAACGTGCTCGCGATGCTGGTCGAGGACGATGCCGGCCGCTCGGTGGTCGTGGTCGATCTCTCGACTGGCTCGGTCATGTCCCGCGTGCGGCTGGTGGCGACGCCGGGCGCGTCCTGATCAGCGAAGCAGCAGCACGCCCGCGCCGGCGCCGGCGAGAATCAGCAGCGCCGGGTTGATCTTGCGCAGGAACATCACCGCGAACACCACCGCGGCGAAGATCACCGTGATCACCTCGGTCGTCGCCGTGCGGGCGACGGCGATGGTGCCGGAGGCCATCAGACCGACGACGATCGGCGCCATCGCGCGCTGCACCGAAAGCCGCCACGGCGAGCCTTCGAACCGGCCCCACAGCCGGTTGGTGGCGAGCGCGATGAAGCCGGCGGGGCCGAAGAAGCCGACGAAGGCGATCAGCGCGCCGGTGAAGCCGGCGACGTGATAGCCGATCACGATCACCATCAGCATGTTCGGCCCGGGCGCGAGCTGGCCGAGGGAATAGATGTTGCGGAACTGGTCGTCGGTCAGCCAGTGATGCGCCTCGATCGTGAGCGTCTTCATCTCCGGCAGCACCGCCGTTCCGCCGCCGATCGCCAGGATCGACAGCAGCGAGAACACGCCGAGCAGGCTCCAGTTGGTTTCGTTCATCGCGGCGCGGCCTTGTCGGAGCGGATCGTGGTGGCGGAGCGGGCGGTCATCGTCGCCGTCAGTCGACGGGGTGGTCGTGGGGTTCGGGCACCGCGTGGGGCTTTTCCTTGCGGGGCCGGAACAGGAAGATCGCCACCGGCCCGACGGTCAGCAGCACCCAGACGAGCGAAACGTGCACGAAGCTGACGAGCACGACCGTCACGATCACGAGCGTGAGGTCGAGCATGTGGACGAGCTGCTTCTTGCCGATCTGGATGGTGATGGCGGCGAGCAGCCCGACCGAGGCCGCGCCGACGCCGGCAAGCGCCGCCGTGATCCACGGATTGTCGTGGTTCGACGCATAGGCGATGCCGAGCACCAGCACGAGCAGCCCGCCCGGCAGCGTCATGCCGATGAAGCCGGCGATGGCGCCGACCGTGCCGCGCAGCCGGTCGCCGACGATGATCGCCATGTTGGTGGCGTTCAGCCCCGGCAGCGCCTGCGAGATCGACAGCGCCACCATGAACTCGTCCTCGTCGAGCCACTTCTTGGTGGTCACGAGGCTGTTGCGCAGGTAGGCGACGACGCCGCCGCCGAAGCTGGTGGCGCCGATCACGAGAAAGGTGAGGAAGATCTCGCCGATGCCGACGCGGCCGGTTCCGGCCGGCGCGGCGTTGCCCGGTCCGGATTTGGCCGCGTCACTCATTGTGCACCACGACGGTGTTGCCGATGCCATAGACCATGGCGGTCTTGGTGGTGCCGAGCGCCACCCACTCCGGCGCGTTCATCTGGATCGCCCGGTAGAAATGCTCGGAACGCTCCTTGGCCTTCTTGTGAAGGTCCGAATAGTGCTCGAACTTCGCCTGGAACGCGAACTCGCCGATCAGCGACACCTCGGAGGCGCGGTTGCGCCAGATCGCGACGGTCGCCTTGGCGGTCAGGCCATGGCCGAAATCGAACACCCCGGCATCGACCTGGATTTCCTCCACCGCCACGTTGTTGACGAGGTGGATCTCCGTCTCCGGGCTGAGGTCGATCAGCCCCATCGGCGGGAACACCGCCGAGATGTGGTCGAGGCCCTGGGTCAGCACGATGTTGGGCGAATTCAGCACGCAATTGTGGGAATAGAGGCTGCGCATCCCGCCGAGCTGATCCTTCAGCGGCAGGATCTCCTCCTTGAACTTGATCTCGGCGATGCCGTTCAGGTGCGGCGTCATGTCGACCTTGGAGGCTCTGCCGAGGTCGGCGTGACGGAATTTCACCGTCAGTTCGTGGTCGTTCCGGGGCCAGCCGTCTTCATAGAACGTGCGTTTGCGCAATATGAAGGCGTTGCGATAGAGATCGAAATTGGGCGTATCGTAGAACAGCACTTCCCGCACAAGGCGATGGAACGCATCCTTGTTCGTGTGAACGCCGACGTCGCTCTTCTTGGCAATCTGGCAAACCAGATCCCAGAAAACTTCAAATTGTGTCGAGGCGAAAAACTTCTCGGCCCTTAACAGAATCTTGTATTCGCGGTAGCGGACTTCATCCATGGCCCTGCCTCGTTTTGAGGTGCGATGCTAATGGGAAATGTGACGCCGCGCCATAGTCCCGGTGGCACCGATCCCACGATGATATTCGTTGCGAACCGGCGCCGGTTTCCATAGAGCCTGCCCGGGATTTACATACCCGGGATGTACATCCGAAATTTCCATGCAGGAGCCCACGCCGGTGCGGGAACGCCGCTCGCATACGCCCCCTACGGAACCCGCCGTCTCCGCCGCACCCGCCGAGGGCGGCATGCGGGCGGATCTGGCGATGGTCGCGCGCGGGCTCGCGCCGAGCCGGGCGCGGGCGCAGGACCTGATCCGTCGTGGCCTCGTCCGGCTCGACGGTGCGGTCGTCGCCAAGCCGGGCGCGACGGTTGCCGCCCACGCGTTGCTGACACTCGCGGCGGAAGCCCCGGAGTGGGTGTCGCGGGGCGCGGAGAAGCTCATCGCCGGCCTCGATACCTTCGGCTTCGATCCGGCCGGCCTTTATGCCGTGGACCTCGGCGCCTCCACCGGCGGGTTTACCGAGGTGCTGCTCCACCGCGGCGCGCGCCGGGTGCTGGCGGCGGACGTCGGTCACGGCCAGCTGCATCCTCGCATCGCCGCCGATCCGCGCGTCGCCGTGCGCGAGGGGCTGAACGTGCGCTATCTCGCCGCCTCCGATCTGGAGGAACCGCCGATGGCGCTCGTCGCGGACGTGAGCTTCATTTCCCTGATGGTCGCGCTGCCCGCCGCGCTCGATCTCGCGGGTGAGGGAGCGTTCGGCGTCTTCCTGGTGAAGCCGCAATTCGAGGTCGGCCGCGACGGCCTGTCGAAGGGCGGGCTCGTGCGCGATCCCGCGCGTGCCGCCGAAGCGCTCGCGACGGTTCGCGCCTGGCTCGACGGCCGTCCGGGATGGCGCGTGGTCGGCGAGGCGCCGTCGCCCATCGCCGGCGGCGACGGCAACCGAGAGTTCCTGCTCGGTGCCCGCAAGGACCGTTGAGCGCTTTCTGGACCGCTGACCGCTACCTGCCGGCCGGCTGCCCTTTCTGGAACGCGTCCAGTTCCCGCTTGCGGCGATCCCGGCTTTTCTGGTCTATGCGCACATCCGGCGCCCGCTTCGATGGCGTGAGCGCCGCCCGGGCAGTTTCTGCCCGCCGCAAACCGCCCCCATCTTGAGCTTGGCCGAATGGTGCCGGCCGCGACCGGGGCGATGCGCACGGCAACGCCGCAGGAAGGTCCGCCCGATGAATGCCCGCCCGTCCGCCCGTGATTGCGGTTGCCCCGAAGGGGTTCGGCAATGAACGCCGCGCGTCCCCAAGGTCAGCGCAACCAGGGCCAGCGTACCACGCGCTCGAACGCCGCGCGCCCGGCTGGCGGCGGTCGTCCCGGTCGCACGGCGCGGCAAGCCCCCGAGGCGGCTCCCGCGGTGTCCGAGACCGTGTTCGTCGATCGCGTCGGCCATCGCGGCGACGGCATCGCCGAGACCGCCTCGGGGCCTCTCTACGTGCCGTTCGCGCTGCCGGGCGAGGAACTCGTCGTCGAGCGCCGTGGCGAGCGCGGACGGATCGTCGAGATCGTCGTTCCCTCCTCGGAGCGCGTCGAGCCGGCCTGCGTCCATTTCGGCCGTTGCGGCGGGTGCGCGTTGCAGCACTGGCAGGGCGATGCCTATCGCGCGTGGAAGCGCGAGCAGCTGGTGGCCGCTCTGGCGGGCCACGGTATCGAGGCACCGGTCGAGGCGGTGGTGGCCAGCCGGCCGGGTGAGCGCCGCCGGGTGTCGCTCACCGCCGAGCGCATCGGCGGCGTCATGGTGGTCGGCTTCCACGAGCGCGCTTCCCACGGCCTGTTCGATCTTCAGGAATGCCCGGTGGCCGATCCCGCGATCGTCGCCGCGCTGCCGGCCCTGCGCCGCCTCGCCGAGCCGCTCGCCGGCCGCCGCGATCCGCTGCGGTTGACCGTGACGGCGACCCGCGCCGGCCTCGACGTCGCTGCGACGGATGCGCGCCCGCTCGACGAGCGCGCCCGCGACCGTCTGGTTTCGCAGGTGCTTTCCCTCGGCTTCGCGCGGTTCTCGCTCGAAGGCGAGGTCCTCGTCGCGCCGCAGCCGCCGACCATCGATGTCGATGGCGTCGCGGTCGTTCCCTCGCCGGGCGGCTTCCTGCAGGCCAGCGCCCGCGCGGAGGCCGCGATGGCGGCGCTGGTGGTGGAGGGCGTCGGCGATGCCCGCCGCGTGCTCGATCTGTTCGCCGGCATCGGCACCTTCGCGCTCCGGCTCGCCCGCACCGCCTCCGTTCACGCGGTGGACGGCGACGCCCCTGCCGTCGCCGCCCTCGGCGATGCCCGCCGCTTCGCGACGGATCGGCGACCGATCACGGCGGAGGTCCGCGACCTGTTCCGGCGCCCGTTCCAGGGCAAGGAGTTCGCCCGCTACGACGCCGTGGTGCTCGATCCGCCCTTCGCAGGGGCCCGCGCGCAGTCCGAGGCGCTTGCGCTAGTGGCCGTGCCGCGCGTCGTCATGGTCTCGTGCAACCCGGCGACGCTCGCCCGCGATCTCGCGGTGCTCGTCTCCGGCGGCTACCGCGCCGAGAAGGTCGTGCCGGTCGACCAGTTCCTGTGGTCGCCGCATATCGAAGCCGTGGCATTTCTTCGGCGTGGCTGACGCGCCGCTCGGCATCGCCGCCATTCCCATGCGAACCGTAAGCGCGCAACGCGCCCGGCAGCATGCGCATGGCGGCGAATGCCACGTTCGCGTGCACTCGGCCGGTCTTTTCTTGAGATTTGGCAAGAATAGAATAATTTCAATCTACGTTCTGCTTGTCGTGGCGTGGATTGGAACCGTTTTAATTTGCGGCTTGCATCTTCATTCTCAATTGACATGAAACTTTCCGTTCGCTTTGTGTGCCCACAGGAGTTGCTTTTCGGTGGGCTGCAGCGATGCGGGGGATAGTTCTCCCTCCGGCGTGATCTTCCGGCCGATCCGGATACGGGTCGGCTGCCGTTCTCCTTGCCGCCCCACCGAAGCCCGCCGCTGCTGCCTAGGGTGCTGTTCGCGGCTCCGGGCCGGCGAGTGCTGATCGAGGGATGGTTATGGTGCGTTTCCGGCAGACCGGGGCGAACGTTCGGAGCGAGGCCGGGCACGGGTCGGGGTCGCCGCATCGGCGCAGGTCCAGCGGCCGTGGCCATGTCGCGTTCGCGGCGGGATGGACGGTCCTCGCAAGCCTGTCGCTCACGGTGCTTGCCGGGCTGTCGCTGTGCGGCTCCGGCGGGCCTGCCGCGGCGGAGGACGGCGAGGTCAACATCTACAGCTATCGTCAGCCGGAGCTGATCCAGCCGCTGCTCGACCGTTTCACCGCCGAGACGGGCATCCGCACCAACGTCGTCACCGCGTCGGCCGGCCTCGAGGAGCGCATCGCCGCCGAGGGCGAGTTCTCGCCCGCCGACATCCTGCTGTCGGTCGATGTCGGCCGGCTGGAGAACGCCAAGGCGCTCGGCATCACCCAGCCCATCGTCTCGCGCGTGGTGAACGAGAACATTCCCGCGATCTACCGCGATCCGGAAGGCGGCTGGGTCGGGCTGACGATGCGTGCCCGCGTGTTCTATGCCTCCCGCGAGCGGGTCAAGGAAACCGCGCTCGATTACGAGGATCTGGTGAAGCCGGAGTGGAAGGGTCGCCTTTGCACCCGCTCCGGCCAGCACGTCTACAATATCGGCCTCATCGCCTCCCTCATCGCCAACGACGGCATGGACGAGGCGGAGAAGATCGTCGCGGGCATCCGCGACAATCTCGCGATGAAGCCGTCCGGCGACGACCGTGCCCAGGCCAAGGCGATCTGGGCCGGCGAATGCGATCTCGCCCTCGGCAACACCTATTATGTCGGGCTGATGGAGACGGACGATCGCGAGCCCGAGCAGAAGGAATGGGCCAAGGCGATCCGCGTGATCTTCCCCAACGAGGGGGGGCGCGGCACCCAGGTCAACATCTCCGGCGTGGTTCTGGCCAAGAACGCGCCGAACAAGGCCAACGCGCTGAAGCTGATTGAATTCCTCACCTCCGACGAGGCGCAGGAACTCTATGCCGATGCCAATTTCGAATACCCGGTTCGGCCGGGCCTGAAGCCGAACGCGGTGGTGCAGGCGCTCGGCACGCTGAAGCCTGATCCGCTGCCGCTTTCCGAACTCGCGAAATACCGCAAGGCCGCGAGCGAACTCGTCGACAAGGTCGATTTCGACGCCGGCCCGTCGCGCTAGAGCGCTTTCCGATCTGACGGGATCATCAGATCGACCAGAAATCGCTCAAGATTCAATGGCTTGAGCATGTCCTCGTCGTTCGGATCGGTTCGATCTGAACGGGACATGCTCCAGAGCGCTTTCCGTCCGGACCACAGACCCGCCCGGACGGCGGGTGGATGCGGGACAGACCGTCATCAACGGGCCTTGGCCAGGGGTGGCCGAGGTTCGCAAGGCAGCGCGAACATCTTGAGGAGGCTGAAAGATGCGCCGTTCGAAACTTCTGCTCGCCACCGCAGCGGCCTGGGTGGCCGTCTGCGTCGGTCCGGCCCTGGCGGCGGATGCCCCGGCGCCCGACGCGGTCGTCGCCCATTATGCCGACGTGGCCGCGGCAATGTATGCCGACAGCCTGACGAGCGCCGAGGCGCTCAAGGCCGCCGTCGCCGCCCTCCTCGCCAAGCCGAACGACGAGACCCTCGCCGAGGCCCGCGCCGCCTGGAAGGCCGCGCGCGTTCCCTACCAGCAGACCGAAGGCCTGCGCTTCGGAAACGCCTATGTCGACGACTGGGAGGGCAAGGTGAACGCCTGGCCGCTCGACGAGGGGCTGATCGACTATGTCGACAAGAAGTCCTACGGCGAGTCCTCGGACGAGAACCCGCTCTACACCGCCGACGTGATCGCCAACACCAAGATCCGCATCGGCGCCGAGGAAGTCGACTTCACCACCATCACCCCGGTGCTGCTGGCCGAGAAGCTGCAGGAAGCCCAGGACGTGGAGGCGAACGTCGCCACCGGCTATCACGCCATCGAGTTCCTGCTGTGGGGGCAGGACCTCAACGGCACTGGCCCCGGTGCCGGCAACCGCCCGGCAACCGATTACTCGCTTGAGAATTGCACCAACGGCAACTGCGACCGCCGCCGCGCCTATCTGACCGCGGCGACCGACCTGCTCGTCGCCGATCTCAAGGACATGGCCGACGCCTGGAAGGCCGATGGCGAGGCGCGCAAGCAGCTTCTCGCCAAGGGGCCGGAGGGCGGGCTCTCCACCATCCTCACCGGCCTCGGCTCGCTGTCCTATGGCGAACTCGCCGGCGAGCGCATCAAGCTCGGCCTTATCCTCCACGATCCGGAGGAGGAGCACGACTGCTTCTCCGACAACACCCACAACTCGCACTTCTATGACGAGGTGGGCATGAAGGCGCTCTATACCGGCGCCTACAAGCGCATCGACGGCACCACCCTGGAAGGCCCGGGCCTTCAGGCCTACGCCGCCGCCAAGGCGCCGGAAGCCGCCAAGCGCCTCGACGCGGCGTTCGACGAGACGCTCGCGCGGATGCAGGTGATGAAGGACCGCGCCGACTCCGGCAAGGAGGCCTACGACCAGATGATCGGCCCCGACAATCCGGATGGCAACAAGATCATCGACAACGTGGTCACCGCGCTCGTCGCCCAGACCCGCGCCATCGAGGGCGTGGTGTCCGGCCTCGGCCTCAAGATCGAGGTGGAAGGCTCGGATTCGCTCGACAATCCGTCGGCCGTCTCCGCCAACTGACCCGCGAACCGGCCCGGTTCTCCGGGCCGCGTCACTCTCAATCGGCGGGCGGCCGGCAGCGGCCGCCCGAACCGGTTCCGGGGCCTCGTCCGAATGCGGACGGCGCCCCGCTCTAGCTTTTGAATCCGGAGCGATTTCTTGTCGATCTGATGATTCCATCAGATCGGAAAGCGCCCTAGGACGACCATGCGAAAGCCAGCCATGCTCACCCGGCGCGGTTTCACCTTCGGCTTCGGTGCGCTTGCGGGCGCAGGCGCCATCGGCCTCGCCGCGCCTCGCGTCATCGGGCGGGCGGCGGCCTATTCGGCGACCGAACTGCCGGCGCGGCCGGCCGGCGCGGGGCCGGAAGGCCGCACCGTCGAGGTCGCGTTCGATGCCGCGCCCTATCGCGGCACCCTGCCGGCATTCGGCGGGGTCGAGGCCGATCTCTGGTCGTTCGATCGCGCCCAGCCCTTTCCGCCGGTGATCCGCCTTCGCATCGGCGACACCCTGGTCGCGCGGGTGCGCAACCGAATTCCCGTCGGGCAGGAGGAACTGACGATCCACTGGCACGGCATCCGCCTGCCGAATGCCGAGGATGGCGTTCCCTACCTGACCCAGCCGCCGATCGCCCCTGGCGCGGACTACACCTATCGCTTCACGCCGCCGGATACCGGCACCTACTGGTTCCACACCCACTGCAACACAGTGGAATCGATCGGCCGCGGGCTCGTCGGAATCCTCATCGTGGAGGGGGACGAGACCCGCCCCTATGACGGCGACCACCTTCTGGTGCTGAAGGACTGGCGCATCGGCCCCGATGGCTTTCTGCCGTTCATGACCGACGAGGGCGCGGCGACCTCCGGCACCTTCGGCACCGTCCGCGCGGTCAACGGCGTGACGAACCCGGAAATCGCCGTCGCGGCCGGTGGCGACGTGCGCCTGCGCATCGTCAATGTCGACCCGACCCGCGTCCCGGACATCGGCGTCGAGGGCGCGGAAGCCGCCGTGATCGCGGTGGACGGCGCCGGCATTCCGCCATTCCCGCTGAAATCGTGGCGGATGGGCCCGGCGATGCGGCTCGACCTCGTCGTCCGCGCGCCGAAACCGGGCGAGGTGGCGCGGATCGTTGACTATTTCGCGCCGCAGCCGGTCGAACTCGCCCGCCTCGTCGGCACGGGACCGATGCTCGAGCGCGGCGCGTTCGATCCGGCCCCGCTGGTAAAGCCCGTGATCCCGGAGCCGAACCTCGCCGACGCCGTGCGGCTGCCGTTCGTGTTCAGCGCCACCGCCGCCGGGCGTGCGGCGGTCGATGCCGTCGGCGACCTGCCGGAAGGCGTGCCGATCGGTCCGCTCTGCCTGACCGAGCGCACCTTCTGGGCCATCAACAAGGCGCCGTGGCCGAACAAGGGCCATGCCGTGCTGCCCCCGCCGCTCGCCGTGCTGGAGCGCGGCCGGTCCTATGTGTTCGAACTGCGCAACGTCACCCCGCGCATCCACCCGATCCACATCCACGGCCACACCTTCCGGGTGGTGAAGTCGAACGACGGGCCGGTCGTTCCCCACTTCGCCGACACCGTGCTGGTGGCGCCGAAGGAGCGGCTGGAAGTCGCCTTCGTCGCCGACAATCCCGGGGACTGGATGTTCCATTGCCACATCATCGAACACCAGGAGACCGGCATGATGGGCTATGTGAAGGTCGCGTGAGACGGAGGAGCAGAGCCGGGATGCAGAGCACGGCGTGCAGAGCCGATGATGCGGACGTCATGAGCGGTCTGGTCGCGACCGCGGCCGTCCGGCCTGCGCCCGGTTCCGCCCGGGCCACGCGTCCGCGCGCGCCTTCCTCCATCGTCCCGGGCCGGCGCGCCTTCCGTGCGCTCGGTGCCGGCCTTGCCGCTTTTCTTGCCGCTTTCCTTGCCGCCGCCGCGCCGGTCGCCGCCGGCGGCCTCGATGTCGTGCTGGGGCAGGCGATCTTCGAACGGATGTGGGTCGCCGGCGGCGCGTCCACCCGCTCGGCGGACGGGCTCGGCCCGCTCTACAACGCCCGCTCGTGTTCCGGCTGCCATGCCGGCGCCGGGCCGTCCCGCGTCGCACTGGAGGCCGACGGCACCTTGAGCGGACCCGGCCTCGTCGTCCGCCTGTCGACCGAGGCAGGCGCGCCCGATCCGGTCTACGGCCGCCAGATCCAGCCCCGCGCCGTCCCCGGCCAGACCGCCGAGGCGCGGGTGACCGTGCGGGAGGTGCCGGGCGCCCCGGGCGATCCCGGCCCGCGCGTCGAGATCGACCTCGACGCCTTCGCCTACGGCCCTCTCGCGTCCGACACGCGCGCGGGCCTCCGCCTCGGCCCCGACCTTGCCGGCCGCGCCGCCCTCGATCGCATCGACGAGGCCGCGATCCTCGCGCGCGCCGATCCGCAGGACCGCGACGGCGACGGCATCTCCGGCCGGCCGCAATGGCTCGCGGGACCGGATGGCACGGTCCGCCTCGGCCGGCTCGGCTGGCGGGCGAGCCATGCCGATCTCGCCGATCAGGTCGCGAGCGCCTTCGCCAACGATCTCGGCCTGTCGACGCCGATGCGTCCGGATCCCGCCGGCGACTGCACCGCGGCGCAGGCCGATTGCCGCGACGCCCGGCACGGCGACCGGGACGGCTTGACCGAGACCGAAGTCACGGCCGAGATGCTCGGCCTGCTCACCGCTTATCTGCAAAGCCTCGACCGGCCGAAGCCGTCGAAGCGCGCGGAGCGGCTCGCCCGTGCCGAGGCCGCCGGCACGCCGCGCGCGGCGGGCGACGTCACGGCCCTGTCGGGCGAAGCCGCGCTGGCCGAAGGCCAGGCGCTGTTCGCGGCGTCCGGTTGCTCCGCCTGCCACGTTCCGGCGATGCCGGCGGCAGGCGGCGGAACGGTCGCGGCCTTCACCGATCTCCTGCTCCACGACATGGGCGCGGACCTCGCCGATCCCGCCGTGGAGGGCGTCGCGATGCCGTCCGAATGGCGCACCGCGCCGCTCGTCGGCCTGTCGTCGGGCGTGCCCGGTTCGCGGCGTTATCTGCACGACGGCCGCGCCGCCTCTGTGGATGAAGCGATCCGCTGGCACGGCGGCGAGGCGGAGCGCGCGCGGAAGGCCTATGAAGCGTTGACGCCGGACGAGCGCTCGGCCTTGATGGCGTATCTCGGAGACCTGTGAGACATGCGCGTCGCGACGTTCGCCCTTTTCCTGGCCGGCACGATGGCCGCGGCCGGCACGCTGTCCGTGCCCGCCCGCGCGGCGGAGGGCAACGTGCCCGCGCCCGCCACCGAGGCGGAAGCGGCACCGCACCAGCGCACCCTCGTCGCCCTCGCCGTCGAGCGCTACATCCGTCCCGCATACGCCAACGTCGCCGATGCCGCGAACGGCCTGCGGACCGCCACGGTGCGCTATTGCGCGCAACCCAGTGCCACCAACATGAAGGGGCTCGAGAACGCCTTCCGCGACACGCTCGTCGCCTGGGGTGGCGTCGATTTCCTGCGCTTCGGCCCCGCCACCACCGACCACCGGCTGGAGCGGATTTCCTTCTGGCCCGATCCGCGCAATTTCGTCGAGCGGCAGTTGCGCACGCTGCTCGCGTCCCCGGATCTCGACAGCTTCGATCTCGATCGCCTCAAGGGACAGAGCGCTGCGGTGCAGGGTCTGCCCGCCTTCGAGCGGCTGATGCTGGCACCGGCCAGGGACGGTTCCGAGAAGGTCGATCCCGATTCCGACGCCTTCAGCCGCCGCTGCCGCCTCGCCGGGCTGATCGCCACCAATATCGGCGACATCGCCGACACCATCCGCGACGCCTGGATCGATCCGGACGGCATCTCCCACCAGATGCTGCAGCCCGGCCCCGACGATCCGCTCTACCGCACCGAGGCCGAGGCCGCCGACGAGATCCTGAAGGCGCTCCTGACCGGCATCGAGCAGGTGCGCGATCTCGCCATCACCCCGGCGCTCGGCGCGACGCCGGAAGACGCGCGCCCGCTGCGCTTTCCCTATGTCCGCAGCGGCAACACCCTCGCGCTGATCGCCGCCAACATCACCGGGCTTCGGCAACTGATCGAGGCGAGCGGCATCGCCGACAACCTGCGCCCCGAGCAGTCGTGGCTCAGGACCTCGCTGCTGTTCGAACTCGGCAACGCGGAGCGGGTGCTGAAATCCATCGACGAGCCGCCGATGGAGATGGCGGCGGACCCGAAGAGCCGCGCCAAGCTCAACTATGTCCGCATCACCCTCGGCAGCATCCGCGACACCATCGCCGGGCCGCTCGCCTCCGCCGTCGGCCTCAATGTCGGGTTCAATGCGCTCGATGGCGATTGATCGCCGCCGCTTCCTCGGCCTCGCCGCGGCGCTGCCGCTTGCTGGGTTCACGCCATTCGCCGGGTTGCCGTCGCTCGGCATGGTCGCCCGCGCGGCGGAGGGAGAGCCGCTTTACGCCACCTGCTGCCGCCTGCCGGACGGCCGCTTCGCGGTGGCGCTGATCGATCTCGAAGGCCGGGTCCATTCCTCGGAAATTCTCGCGGCCCGCGGCCATTCGCTTGCCGTCGACGGCAGCGGGCGGTGGATCGTCGCCTTCGCCCGCCGGCCCGGCACCTTCGCCGTGGCGCTCGACCGCGAGACCGGCCGCGCCGTCCATGCCTTCTCCACCCCGGCGGGCCGTCATTTCGAGGGTCACGGCGTGTTCTCGCCGGACGGCCGGCTACTCTACGCCACCGAGAACGCCTACGACGACGGCATCGCGGTGGTCGGAATCTACGACGCCACGGTCGGATTCGCCCGCGTCGGGGAACTCGACGGCCACGGCATCGGCTCCCACGAACTCCTGCTCGATCCCGACGGCGAGACGCTGATCGTCGCCAACGGCGGCATCTACACCCATCCGGACTATCCCCGCGCCAATCTCGACCTCGCCGCGATGGAACCGTCGCTGGTGCGTATCGACCGCCGCACCGGCGATCTCCGCGACAAGGCCGAACCGCCCGGCGACCTCCGCCAGCTCAGCATGCGCCACATGGCGGTGGACGGCGCCGGCCGCACCTGGATCGGCTGCCAGTGGTGGGGCGACAAGGCCGAGGCGGTGCCGCTGGTCGCGGTCCACGAGGCCGGCAAGCCGCTGCAGTTCGTCGAGATGACGGCACATCAGCGCCTCAGCCTCGGGCAATATATCGGCTCGGTCGCCGCCAACGTCGCGGGCGACCGCATCGTGCTCGCGAGCCCGGTCGGCAGCACGGTCATGGTGTTCGACACCGCGACGCGCGCGATCATCGAGAGCCGTGACCTCACGGATGGCTGCGGCGCGGCGCCGGCCCCCGAATCCGGCTTCGTGCTCACGAGCGGGGAGGGCGCGGTGATCGTCGAGCGCGACGGGGCGGAGACGCGCCATGACAGCGACATCTCCTGGGACAATCATATCCGCCGTCTCTGAGCGCCGGCCGGCCGGGTCGAGCCGCCGTCGAGCGGCGGCCGTCGTGGCCCGTTAGAGCGCTTTCCGATCTGATGGAATCATCAGATCGACCAGAAATCGCTCCAGATTCAAAAGCTTGAGCATATCCTTGTCGTTCAGATCGATCCGATCTGAACGACAAGGATATGCTCAAGCGCACCGGCAGAAGGGGGCCGCCGTGACCACACAGCACCCGATTCGCATCGCCGCCGCCGTCATCGTGCGCGCCGATGGCATGACCCTTCTCGTGCGCAAGCGCGGCTCGGCGGTCTTCATCCAGCCCGGCGGCAAGATCGAGGCGGCGGAAACGCCCGTCGAGGCGCTCTGTCGCGAGCTGCGCGAGGAACTCGGTCTCGCCGTCGCGCCTTCCGAACCCGCCCACGTCGGCCGCCTCTCCGCGCCCGCCGCGAACGAACGCGGCCACATCGTCGAGGCCGAACTGTTCCGCCTGCGCGTCGACGCGCCGGTGCGTCCCGCCGCCGAGATCGAGGAGGTTCGCTGGGTCGATCCGGCCGCTCCCGAGACGCTGCCGCCGTGGGAGGCCGTCGCGCCGCTGACCCGCGACCACATCTTCCCACTGCTCTGGCCGCAGGCGCCGTCAGCCGCCGCCGCGGGCGGGAGCCTCTCCCGATCCGATCGCGCGATTGGATCGCAAAGCGGTTGAGCCTAACGCGAAGCAGGCGTGCCTCGCGCAGAGCAGGGTTGCCCGGCGCGCCGGAGGGATTAGCCTGCGCGTTTTCCGGGGCCGGATTCGTCCTGTCCCGTCGCCCGTTTCATCGCCGGCGCGGCAACCGCCCACCGGCTCCGACGCGGTGTTTCCGCCGAGGCCGTCATGGCCCGGGCGGAATGTCGCGTGTCTGAAGCCGGTGCGGTTCCCCGCCGGACGGATCGTCGATCCGGTCGCGGGGGCGCTCCAGGCCGTCCTCAAGGGAGTATCCCGTGACCGTTCATCCGCTGCCGCCGCCGAACTTCTCCGATATCGAGGCCGCCGCCCGCCGTCTCGAAGGCGCAGCCGTGAAGACGCCGCTGCTGCCGGCCTCGGAATTGAGCCGCCTGACCGGCGCGAACGTGTTCGTGAAGGCGGAATGCCTGCAGCGCACAGGGTCGTTCAAGTTCCGCGGGGCCTTCAACCGGCTGTCGCTGATCGATGCGGACGTGCGCCAGCGCGGCGTCGTGGCCTGTTCCTCGGGCAATCATGCCCAGGGCGTCGCCGCGGCGGCCGCGCTCTACGAGGTTCCGGCCACCATCGTGATGCCGCGCGACGCGCCGGCGAGCAAGATCGCCCGCACCCGTCGGCTCGGGGCGGAGGTGGTGCTCTACGACCGCCGGACCGAGGATCGCGAGGCGATCTCCCACGCCATCGCCGAGAAGACGGGGGCCACCTTCGTTCATCCCTACGACGATCCCGGCGTGATGGCCGGGCAGGGCACCGTCGGGCTGGAGATCGTGGCGCAGTCCGCCACCCTCGGCATCGTGCCCGATTTCGTGCTCGCGCCGGCCTCCGGCGGCGGCCTGATCGGCGGCATCGCCCTTGCGATCCACGAAACCTTCCATCAAACGCAGGTCGTCGTGGTCGAGCCTGAGGGGTTCGACGACCACGGCCGGTCGCTCGCGGCAGGCAAGCGGGTCTCCAATGCCGAGCCGTCGGGCTCCGTCTGCGATGCGCTGATGGCGCAGACGCCGGGTCGCGTCACCTTCGCGGTCAACAGCCGGCATCTCGCCGGCGGCGCGGCCGTCAGCGATGCGGAAGCGCTCGCCGCCGTTGCCCACGGCGTGCGGGAACTAAAGCTGGTGATCGAGCCCGGCGGCGCGGTCGGCCTCGCGGCGCTGCTGTCCGGCAAGCTCGACGTTGCCGGCCGCACGGTCGTCGTGGTCGCCTCGGGCGGCAATATCGACGACGACATGCTGGTCCGCGCCCTCACGGCCTGACCTTCGGTCCTTCCGCCGGTGCGCGCGCTCTATCCCAAGGGAGCGGGTTATCCCCAGAGCGCGGGTTCCGGCGGCGAGACCGTCGAGCCGTCATAGACGAGGCCCGGTTCGCGGTCGCGCGCCAGCAGCAACGGACCGTCGAGATCCACGAACGTCGCGTGCTGGGCAAGCAGCAGCGCTGGGGCCATCGCCAGCGACGTGCCCACCATGCACCCGGCCATGATGTCGAGGCCGAGCCTGCGGGCCTCGGCCGCGGCGAGCAGCGCCTCGGTCAGCCCGCCTGTCTTGTCGAGCTTGATGTTGACCGCGTCATAGCGTCCGGCGAGTGCCGCCACCTGTCCGGCGACGTGCAGGCTTTCGTCGGCGCAGACCGGCACCGGCCGGGCGACGCGGCCGAGCAGCGCATCATCTCCCGCCGGCAGCGGTTGTTCGATCAGCATCACGCCGGCCTCGGCGCAGGCCGCCATGTTCGCGGCGAAGGTGTTCTCGCTCCACGCTTCGTTGGCGTCGGCGATGATCCAGGCAGAGGGCGCGGCGGCGCGCACGGCCCGCACCCGCTCCGGGTCTCCCTCGCCGCCGAGCTTGATCTTGAGGACGGGGCGATGGGCGGCGGCTGCCGCCGCCGTCGCCATCTCGTCCGGACTGCCCAGGCTGAGGGTATAGGCGGTGACGAGCGGGCGGAGCGGGCCGAGCCCCAGAAGGTCGGCAGCCGCGCGCCCGGCGCGCTTCGCTTCGAGGTCGATGAGCGCGCAATCGAGCGCGTTGCGCGCGGCACCGGCGCCCATAGCCGCCGAAAGCGCGAAGCGGTCGATGCCGGCCTCGATCAGCGGCCGCGCCGCATCGATGGCCGCCGCGACCCCCTCCACCGTCTCGCCATAGCGCGCATAGGGCACGCATTCGCCGCGCCCGACCGCGTCGCCCGCGCGAATCTCTGCCACCACCACCACCGCCTCGGTCTTCGCGCCGCGCGAGATGGTGAAGCGTCCGGCGATGGGGAAGCGTTCGATGTGGACCGAAAGGCGGCGGCTCCTGCCGGCTGCGGCCTGTGTCGGCGGCTGTGGATCGTGCGTCATGATGCTCCCGCAGGCGCCGCGCGCCGCCTGTTCGATCGTGTTGGTCGCCCGGCTGGCGGCGGGCGGACCGGACTTTGCCCGTCCCGCCGGCCTCCGGCGGCGCCGGCTGTCGCAGGTGTGAATTCCCGCAAGTGTGTTGCCATCCGCCTCGACGGAATCACCTCAGGCCTTTAATAGGCAAGGGAGTATTTCCGCGACAAGACCGTGGAGGCCTGCCGCGATGAGCGTCGCCGTCGCACGACAACCGCAGCTGGACGTCCAGGCGAACGACGACGCGGCGGTGATCGCAGTGTCCGGCGACTGGGTGATCGCGGCCGGCCGGATGGCGGAAGACGCGATCGACGCGGTGAGCCTTCCCGGCTGCACCCGCGTGCGGATGGACTTCGCCGATCTCGCGGAACTCGATACCTCCGGCGCCTGGCTGCTGCACCGTCTGCGCGCACATCTGGAATATGCCGGCGTGCGCGTCGAGCTCGTGAATCTCGAACCGCTGCGCGCGAAGCTGCTCGCCGAAGTCGGCTTCCGCACGCCCGTTCCCTGGGTGCCGCCGCGTCGCGGGCGGTTCTCGCTGCTCTCGATTCCCGAGGGCGTCGGCCGCACCACGATGTCGGTGCTCGCCGATGCCGCGGCGGTGACCAATGTGCTCGGCGCCTTCGTCATCGCCATCGGCGGCATCTTCGTCGGCCGCACGCGGCTCAGGATGCCCTCGATCATTTCCAACCTCGACCGCGTCGGCTTCGGTGCCGTGCCGATCATGGTGCTGATGTCGTTCCTGATCGGCGCGATCATCTGCCAGCAGGGTGCCTTCTACCTGCGCCGCTTCGGCGCGGACCTCTACGTCGTCGATCTCGTCGGCGTGCTGGTGCTGCGCGAGATGGGCGTGCTCCTCACCGCCATCATGTTCGCGGGCCGCTCCGGCAGCGCCTTCACGGCCGAAATCGGCTCGATGAAGATGCGCGAGGAGATCGACGCGATGAAGGTGATCGGCGTCAGCCCCATCGAGGTGCTGATCCTGCCGCGCCTGATCGCGCTGATGATCGCGCTGCCGATCCTCACCTTCATCTCCGACATGGCGGCGCTCGTCGGCGCCGGACTGACCATGTGGAGCTATCTCGGCGTGCCGCCGGATACCTTCATCACCCAGCTCCAGGTTGCGGTCGACATTCCGACGCTGATGGTCGGGCTCTACAAGGCGCCGATGATGGCGCTGATCATCGGCCTCATCTCGTGCGTCGAAGGTATGAAGGTCGGCGGCAGCGCGGAATCGCTCGGCCGCCAGACCACGACGTCTGTGGTGAAGTCCATCTTCATGGTCATCTTCGTCGACGGCGTGTTCGCGGTGTTCTTCGCAACGGTGGGGATTTGAGCGCCATGGCGTCGGATCTCGCGCACGACGAACACGACGTTCCTGAGGGCGAAGCTGAAGCCGAAGCCGGCGACCGCGAGGTCGTGCTGCGCGCGCGGGGCATCACCGTGGCGTTCGGCAAGCAGACGGTGCTGAAGGACCTCGACCTCGACCTCTACCGTGGCGAGGTGCTGGGCTTCGTCGGCGGGTCCGGCACCGGCAAGTCGGTGCTGATGCGCACCATCCTGCGGCTGACGCCGAAGGTCTCGGGCACCATCGAGGTGTTCGGCAAGGATATCGACGCGCTCGGCGATTCGGAGCGTCGTCAGATCGAACGTCGCTGGGGCGTGCTGTTCCAGATGGGCGCGCTGTTCTCGTCGCTGACGGTGAAGCAGAACATCCAGATGCCGATGCGCGAGCATCTCAAGCTGTCGCCCCGGTTGATGGACGAACTCGCCAAGCTCAAGATCGATCTCGTCGGCCTGCCTGCCAACGCCGCCGACAAGTTCCCGTCGGAGCTGTCGGGTGGCATGGTGAAGCGCGCCGCGCTGGCGCGCGCCCTCGCGCTCGATCCGGAAATCCTGTTCCTCGACGAACCGACCTCGGGCCTCGATCCGATCGGCGCGGCCGATTTCGACGACCTGATCGCAAGCCTGCGCGAGACGCTGGGGCTGACGGTCTATATGGTGACCCACGATCTGGACAGTCTCTATTCGATCTGCGACCGAATCGCTGTACTCGGTGAAAAGCGGGTCCTTGTTGCCGGCACCCTCGACGATATGCTGGCTTTCGATCACCCTTGGGTGAAATCCTATTTCCGCGGCGTGCGCGGATCCCGCCTGTTCAGGGGCATCGGCAAAGGACCGGGGAGAAAAGGATGAGCTTTATCCGACTCCCGACCGGGGTTCATCCGGCCGGACGGCGGTCGTCCGCCGCATATGCCGGCGGCCCGTGCCGTGCGGAACATTGCGCCGCAAGGCGCTGGTGACTGGCTCGCGGTTCGAGAGGCTCTCATGGAGACGCGTGCCCATTACGTGACGGTCGGCGTGTTCGTGCTGGTGGTGCTCGCCGCCGCACTCGGGTTCGTCTACTGGCTGTACAAGGCGCAGGATACGAGCGGCTATGTGCCGGTGGACGTGGTGTTTTCCGGCTCCGTGACCGGTCTGACCCCCGGTGCCTCGGTGTTCTATAACGGCCTGCGCATCGGCTCGGTCGCGTCGCTGTCGTTCTCGACGGCCGGAAAGCCGGTGGTCGTCGCCCGGGCGATGGTCGATCCCAACGCGCCGCTGCGCAAGGACGTTCGCGCCGAACTCGGCTACCAGGGCATCACCGGCGTCGCGAACCTGTCGTTCTCCGGCGGCGGCGCGGATTCGCCCTCGCTGTTCGCCGAACCGGGCATTCCCCGCATCCAGGCCGGCGGCTCGGCGATCGAGGAGCTCCTAAACGGCGCCCGGGATACGCTGAAGAAGACGGACCTCGCGGTCGATGCCATCAACAACCTGATCCGCGAAAACAGCCCGACGGTGACCAGCACCATCGCGAACATCGAGAAGTTTTCCGGCGCGCTCGCCGACAATTCCGACGAGATCAGCAATTTCCTCGCCCAGGCCGGCCGCGTCGCCGACGTGCTGCAGGGCGTGGCCGACGATCTCGGCGGCATCCTCCAGCAGGGCCGCAAGCTCGTCGCCGAGGTGACGCCGGAGGACGTTCGCGTGGTGGTCGCCAACGTCCGCAAGTTCTCCGACTCACTCAGCATGACCGGCGATCAGGTCAACCAGGTGGTGGCCCAGGTGAAGCAGGCCGCGACCGACCTGCAGGCGTTCACGACCGGCCTCAACGGTACCCTTGAGAACGTCAACAAGATCGTCGCGGCGGTTCCGACCGCGGAGGTGCGCCGCATCGTGGAGAACGCCGACAAGGTGGTCGCCGGCGTCGCCGCGCGCGCGCCCGAGATCGACGGCACGATCGCCGATGTGCGCGCGACGGCGGCCAATGCGCGCTCGATCAGCGATCAATTGGCGGCCAAACGCGAGCAGATAGACAACATCACCGCCGATACGCAGCAGATGATGGCGCGCCTGAACGCGGCCTCGGCCAAGCTCGCGCCGCTGATCGACAACGTCAACGGCATGGTCAACAGCGACGGCAGCAAGGGCCTCGTCGCCGAGGCCACGGCCGCCGCTCATGCGATCCGCGTCGCGGCCGACACGGTCAACGACTCGCTGCCGGGCATCATGAGCAGTCTCGGCCGGTTCTCCAGCCGCGGGCTGCCGGATTTGACCGAGACGATCGCCCAGCTCAGACAGACGCTTGCGACGGTTCAAAGCGCGGTCCAGTCTCTGGAGCGGGATCCGAACCGCCTGATCTTCGGCGGGTCGAACCAGCCCGTGTTCCAGCCGCAGCGGCGTTGAGGGGCAGGAGCGCGATGCAGGGCGGGGAAGGGCGAGCCATGAAGGCGGCAGCGGACGATGTGAGGGGCGGATCGCCGGTGCGCCGCGGACGGCGCCGTGCGCTTGGGAACGCCGCGGCCGCGACGGCGGTCGCCGTGATGCTTGCCGGGTGCGTCTCCAGCCCGCCGAAGGCGCTCTATGACCTCAGCGCCTCGACCGCGGCGCCCGCCGCGACCGCCACGCCGGCGGCACGACCGGCGGCGAAGGCGAGCCGGGTCCAGCTTCTCGTGCCCGAGCCGCGCGCGCTCGCCGCGCTCAACACCAATTCCATTGCCGCGAAATCTTCGCCGTCGGCGATCTCGTACTACCAGAACGTGCTGTGGGCGGACCAGCTTCCCCGGGTCGTTCAGGCGCGGGTGGTGGAATCGCTGGAGAATTCCGGCCGTGTCCACGCCGTCGGCGTGCCCGGTCAGGGCCTTCTCATCAACTATCAGGTGCTGATCGACATCCGCGCCTTCCAGCTCGACGCCTATCACGGGCGGCGCGGCGTGGTGGAGTTCTCCGTCCAGATTCTCGACGATGCCAACGGCCGCGTGGTCGCGAGCCAGGTGTTCCGTGGCGAGAGCCGCGCCTCCAGCGAGACCGCGGACGCCGCCGTCGCGGCGATGGATGCGGCGCTCGGCCAGGTGCTGGCTCAGATGGTGCCCTGGATCGACGGCGCAGTCTGAAGGCGGCCGGTGGCCGCCACGCGGCCGTCCGTTGCCCCCGCGACGGCGCGGTCGCTTGAGCGGGCGACGTCCCCGGTGGCATAAGGCCCGTCAGCCGGCCTGATCTCGGCCTGCCGCCCGGCAGGTCCTCATCCCGGCCGTTGGGTGATGCCGCCGTTCACGCGCGTTGTCGCGGCCGTCTTCGCCTGCATTCCACGTCGTCATCGAAGAACCTGCCTCCCGGGCCAGAGACTGCCGCCATGACCGCTTCCCCGACCGTTCCCGCGCCGTCCCGCGACTTTGCCTTCCTGGCCGCTCTTGCCGAGGCGGCGGGCGCGGAAGCGCTTGCCCACTTCCGGGTCGGCGTCGCCGCCGACAACAAGGCCGGGCCGGGCGCGTACGATCCCGTGACCGCTGCCGACCGCGGCGCGGAGGCGGCGATCCGCCGCCTGATCGAGGAGGCCTTCCCCGCTGACGGTATCATTGGCGAGGAGTTCGGCGCGGTCCGCGGCGGGGCCGAGCACACCTGGATCATCGATCCCATCGACGGCACGCGGGCCTTCCTCGCCGGTCTGCCGCTGTGGGGCACGCTGATCGGCCTCGTCACCGGCGACAGGGCTGCGCTCGGGCTGATGGCGCAGCCCTATATCGGCGAGGTCTTTCTCGGTGATGGCCGCAGCGCCGAACTGCGGCGGGGCGGCACGATCACGCCGCTGCGCAGCCGTCAGGATCGCGCCCTCGGCGAAGCCCTTGTGATGTCGACCTCGCCCCACCTGTTTCAGGGCGAGGAGGCCGCCGCGTTCGCGCGTGTGGTCGCGGCTTCACGCGATGTCCGCTATGGCGCGGACTGCTACGCCTATTGCATG
The DNA here is from genome assembly GCF_900148505.1 of Pseudoxanthobacter soli DSM 19599. NCBI lineage: Bacteria > Pseudomonadati > Pseudomonadota > Alphaproteobacteria > Hyphomicrobiales > Segnochrobactraceae > Pseudoxanthobacter > Pseudoxanthobacter soli. The sequence continues at coordinate 78,313 of NZ_FRXO01000010.1, forward strand.
CTCGCGGCCGGGCAGGTCGACCTCGTGGTCGAGACGGGGCTCAAGACCTACGACATCGCCGCGCTGGTGCCGATCATCGAAGGCGCGGGCGGCGTGGTGACGACGTGGGACGGCGCACCCGCCAAGGACGGCGGACGCATCGTCGCCGCCGGCAGCCGGGCGCTGCACGACGAGGCGATGGCCCTGCTGCGCGGCTAGAGCGCTTTCCGATGTGATGGACTCATCACATCGACCAGAAATCGCTCCAGATTCAAAGGCTTGAGCATATCCCGTTCAGATCGGTTCAATCCGAACGGGATACGCTCTGGAGCGCTTTTTCATCCGATTGAAGCGAAAAGCTGCTTCCACGCGGGAGCTTGAGCGGACCGGAAGGTCCGCGAGATCGCGTTCAGCCGCGCCCGCGTTCTCCGGCGGCCGGGCGCACCTGGCACTCGATCCAGTTGCGCAACTCCGTCAGCCTCACGTCCGGCTCCGTCAGCGAGGGGCCGAGGCCGTAGCGCCATGCGATGTCGCGGCGGCCGGGGGCGGCGGCCAGAGCCGTCAGGTCGCCCGTCAGCCGGTCGATGTCGTCCTCGCTGGCCGCGAAGCCTTCCGCGAGCAGGATCGGCCGATAGCGCTCCAGCGTCGCCACCACGTCGGTGAAGTCGTATTCCGGGTGGTATTGCACGCCCCAGAACACGCCGCTGCCGTGGCGGATCTCCGCGGCCTGCACGTCCGAGACGGCGTTGGTGGCGGTCACGGTCATGCCGGGCGGGCGGTCTGCGACTTCGTCCATGTGAACGGCGGGCGCGTCGAACGAGGCGCTGCGGCCGGCATGGAGCGGATGGCCGGCGCCGGCCGACGTGAGCGTGATGTGGCGGGCGAAACCGACCTCGCGACCCTTCGGGTTGGGCCGCACGCTGCCGCCGGCCGCGACCGTCGCGACCTGTAGCCCCCAGCACGAGCCGAAGAACGGAATGCCGGCGGCGAAGATCGCGCGTGCAAACGCGATCTGTGCCAGCGAGGCGTCCTCGCGCGCTTGTAGATATTGAGGGCCGAGCCGGTGATGGCGACGCCGTCATAGTCGGCGAGGGCCGCGCCAGGCAGGTTGGCACCGGGGTCCGCCGGATAGACGATATCGACCTCCGCACCGGGCGCGAGCGCCTTCAGGACGGAGGCATAGGTTCCGGACGGCGTCCGCCCGGTGAGGCGCTTCACGTGCTCCCGGTGGCTCGCCACGTTGCCTTCGGCGACGAGCAGGCGAAGCGCGGACATCGGTATCTCCTTGGACAGGCGGGGAGGGGAGGGGACGGGCAAGAAGGCTGCGGGACAGCGTGGCCGAAGCCGCGGCCGTGCGTTCGGATCGGTTGCGACCGGGCCGCCGGCCGGGAGCGCATCGGGCCTACCCAGCATAGAGAGCCCGATTCCCGATGACGTTCAACGGCGATTGTCCGGCCGTGGGGGACCGGTTAGGCCGCGCTGGCCGGGGGGGGCGAAACTCCGCGGAGGAAAGGCCGCCCGAAGAAAGGCCCCCCAAGAGAGGCACTCCCAAGACTAGGCGCCAAGACAGGCCGCAGACAGGCCGCAGACAGCCCGCAAGACAGGCTGCACGACAGCCCGCAGGCGATGACGATGGCGTTGGCGGGAGATCGCTGTGCCGGAGGGCCCTGAAAAGCAAAAGGCCTCGCCCCGTTTCCGGTGGCGAGGCCCCTTGATGGGCATGTCCGATTGGAGGCGCGGAGGATGCAGTCGTGCGCTGGGCTGAAAGCCGCTATTGGCCGAGTGTCCTATGCCGATCGCCCTATAATATGCCCCTGGTCAGATCCACGATCTGTTCCACTGCATTCTCTGAAGAAAAATCATTCGAGATCAAAGCTGATCTCGCCAGACCTCCGTCGAAGAGAAGTGGAGTTCAGCTTGAGAAGCCAGATTGTCAAAGTTTATCCGCGTGAGGCTCAGGTTTCCCGAGCCTGCGAGGATGTCCGAAACTGCGCCGGTGGCGTCATATTCCTAACCTCCTTGGCTATCAGCTTGCACCTTCAATATGGATCAGGTCCCGCGGGGAATCAAGCCGGCTTATGAGGGGGCGGCGAATCGGCCCCTGAAAACGAAAAGGAGCGCCCCGAGGGGCGCTCCGATCCGTGGGCATGGCTGCCGGTGAAGGGGAGGGGCGGCGTGCCGCCCGCAGCCCTCACGAGGAGTAGTACATGTCGTACTCGACCGGGTGCGGGGTCAGCTCGTAGCGCATGTTCTCTTCCATCTTCAGCTCGATGTAGGCATCGATCTGATCGTCGTCGAACACGCCGCCGGCCTTCAGGAAGTCGCGGTCGGCGTTGAGGGAGGCGAGCGCCTCGCGCAGGGAGCCGGCCACCGTCGGGATCTGCTTCAGCTCTTCCGGCGGCAGGTCGTACAGGTTCTTGTCCATCGGCTCGCCCGGATGGATCTTGTTCTTGATGCCGTCGAGGCCGGCCATCAGCATCGCGGCGAAGCCGAGATACGGGTTCGCCAGCGGATCCGGGAAGCGGATCTCCATGCGCTTCGCCTTCGGCGAGGTCGCATAGGGGATGCGGCAGGAGGCGGAGCGGTTGCGGGCCGAGTAGGCCAGCAGCACCGGAGCCTCGTAGCCCGGGACCAGACGCTTGTAGGAGTTGGTCGTCGGGTTGGTGAAGGCGTTGATGGCCTTCGCGTGCTTCAGGATGCCGCCGATATAGTACAGGCAGGTCTCGGAAAGGTCGGCATAGAGGTTGCCGGCGAACATCGGCTTGCCGTCCTTCCAGATCGACTGGTGGACGTGCATGCCCGAACCGTTATCGCCGAACACCGGCTTCGGCATGAAGGTCGCGGTCTTGCCGTAGGCGTTGGCGACCTGATGCACGACGTACTTGTAGATCTGCACCTTGTCGGCGTTGCGGACGAGCGTGTCGAACTTGATGCCGAGTTCGTGCTGGGCCGCCGCCACCTCGTGGTGGTGCTTCTCGACGGTCACGCCCATCTCGGCCATGACGGAGAGCATCTCGCCGCGCATGTCCTGCAGGGAATCGACCGGGGGAACCGGGAAGTAGCCGCCCTTGATACGCGGACGGTGACCGAGGTTGCCGGTCTCGTACTCGGTCCAGGTGTTGGTCGGGTGGTCGTTGGAATCGACGATGAACGAGGTGTTGAACGGCGTGGCCGAGAAGCGCACGTCGTCGAACACGAAGAACTCCGGCTCAGGACCGACATAGACCGTGTCGCCGACGCCGAGCGTCTTGACGTAGGCCTCGGCCTTCTTGGCCGTGCCGCGCGGGTCGCGGCTGTAGAGCTCGCCCGAGATCGGGTCGATGATGTCGCAGATCACCACGCCGGTCGACTGCGCGAAGAACGGGTCGGTGTGGAAGGTGGCCGGGTCCAGCATGAGGGTCATGTCGGACTCGTTGATGGCCTTCCAGCCCGCGATCGACGAACCGTCGAACGCAACGCCGTCGGCGAACATGTCCTCGTCGACCTGCGTGATGTCCATCGTCAGGTGCTGCAGCTTGCCGCGCGGGTCGGTGAAGCGCAGATCGAGGTACTTGATGTCCTTTTCACGGATCTGCTTCAGGACTTCGTCCGCAGTCGTCATGTTGTGTTCCTCAGATGTACGAACTTGCTGAAGGGTTCTGGTGGCCCGCCGTGAATTCAGCGTCCAGGCGGGCTGTCGAGCGCACCGGTCGGCCGCATGGATCGGGCCGTGTTCCGGAGGCGCCCGAAGGGGCCGGTTGTCCTCAGATGGCGTCGATCCCCGTCTCGCCGGTGCGGATGCGAACCGCCTCCTCAACGTTGGACACGAAGATCTTGCCGTCGCCGATGCGCCCCGTCGCCGCGGCACTGCGGATGGCCTCTATGGCCTTCTCCACCGTGTCGTCAGCGAGCACGACCTCGACTTTCACTTTGGGCAGGAAATCCACGACATATTCCGCGCCGCGATAGAGCTCGGTATGTCCCTTCTGCCGACCGAAGCCTTTGGCTTCCGTGACGGTGATGCCCTGCAGGCCGACTTCCTGCAGCGCCTCCTTCACTTCGTCGAGCTTGAAGGGTTTGATGATCGCTTCGATCTTCTTCATCGCCTCCCTCTTTGCGGCAATCTCAGCGGACCTGCGGAGGCCGCAGACCCTCAACTCCAGGCACCGGACCGGCGGATGCCAATCCTGTCTCAAACGCAATCCGCCAAACGGCGGGGCCGCGCAATGCGTCCCCGTGCCGCCAGGCAGGCCGGAAAGCCTCCGCAAGGACAACCTGGGCGGGTGCGCCCCGTCATGCCGTCCGCACAGGACAACCCCGCCCGATCGATCGAGACGAAGTTCCGTATCGCCGTTCGCGCCGCTTTGATGCATGGTCCGTGCCATGTCGGAACCGCGTCGTCCGGCGGGGCTCCGTTCCCTATGCCGTGCCGCGGTTCGTCGGCGGTCGCGAAGCGCCGCAGAAACGGGCAACGCCGCTCGCAACAGCGTTAACGCGCCGCCACCGCATCGAAGAATGGCTACAAAATGGGCGATCTGCCGCAAAAATAGGCCTGAGGTGAACATGCTGGAATTGCTCACGCCATCCGAGATGGGCGAGGCCGACCGCCTGACGATCGCGGCGGGAACGCCTGGCGCCGTGCTCATGGATCGGGCGGGGCTCGCGGTCGCCGATGCCGTGGCGACGCGCCATCCCCTCGGACACCGCATCGTCGTCGTCTGCGGCCCGGGCAACAATGGCGGCGACGGCTTCGTCGCCGCCCGGGTGCTCGCCGGGCGCGGCTACCCGGTGCGGCTGATGCTGGTGGGCGAGGCCGACCGGCTGAAGGGCGATGCCGCGGACGCCGCCGCCCGATGGCGCCAGCGCCTGCCGATCGAGCCGCTCGACAAGGCGGCGGTCGCCGCGGCCGACGTGGTGGTGGATGCGCTGTTCGGCGCCGGCCTCGCCCGGCCTTTGGACGGAGAAGCGGCCGAGGCGGTGGCGGCGATCAATGCCGGCCGGGGAGAGGTCGTCGCTGTCGACCTGCCGAGCGGCATCAACGGCGAGACCGGCGCCGTGATGGGTGTCGCGGTGAAGGCGGACGTGACGGTGACCTTCTTCCGCCGCAAGCCCGGCCATTTCCTGCTGCCGGGGCGCGAATATGCCGGCCGCGTGCGGGTGGCCGACATCGGCATCCAGCCGGACGTGCTGACGACGATCGGCGCCCGCTGCTTTCTCAACGCCCCGGGGCTGTGGCGCGAGCATTGGCATCCGCCCGCGGTTTCCGGTCACAAATATGTGCGCGGCCATGCTGTCGTCGTTTCCGGCCCGGTGGCGACGACGGGCGCGGCGCGGCTCGCGGCCGGTGCGGCGCTCAGGATCGGCGCGGGTCTCGTCACCGTCGCCTCGCCGCCGGACGCGCTCATCGTCAATGCCAGCCACCTCACCGCCGTGATGGTGCGCAGCGTCGACGGCGCCGAGGGCCTCGCCGGCCTGCTGGCGGACCATCGCCTCAACGCGGTCGTCATCGGCCCGGGGCTGGGAACCGGGCCGGAGACCGTCGCGCGTGTGGCTACCGTGCTCGACGGTCCCCGTGCCGTCGTGCTCGATGCCGATGCCCTGACCAGCCACCGCGACGACCCGGCCGGGCTGTTCGCCCGCATCGCGGGCCGGTCCCATCCGGTGGTCATGACGCCGCACGACGGCGAGTTCGCACGGCTCTTTCCCGACATCGCCGCGGCCGGCCTGCCGAAGACCGACCGTGCGCGGCAGGCGGCCGCGCGCTCCGGCGCCGTGGTGGTGCTGAAGGGCGCCGACACGGTGATCGCTGCCCCGGACGGCCGCACGGCGATCAACGACAATGCCCCGCCGTGGCTGGCGACGGCGGGGTCCGGCGACGTGCTGTCGGGCATCATCGGCGGCCTCGTCGCCGAGGGGATGCCGGGCTTCGAGGCCGCCGCCATGGGCGTCTGGGCGCACGGTGCGGCGGGCGAGCGGGCGGGCATCGGGCTTATCGCCGAGGATCTCGCGCCCGCGCTGCGCGATGTGCTGCGCGCGCTCGCGGCCGATGCCAGTTGACCGCTCATCCCGCGCGGGGCATCGCCGCTCGGGGCTTCCGGGCGGGCGGTGGCGATGATATGAGACGGCCTGCATCGCACCCGCCGGCCCGTCTTGCGTCCTTCGAAAGGACGCGGGACGCCGCGTCGGGTGTCGTGAGCGGGCGTGGTGGAACTGGTAGACACGCTGGATTTAGGTTCCAGTGGCGCAAGCTTTGGGGGTTCGAGTCCCTCCGCCCGCACCACCTGCCTTCGGCGGCAGCATCCGCCGTCCTCCGCGTCTGCGCTGCTCCGTTCCGCTTGCATCGTGTCGGCCCTGTTCCCATCTGCCGGTCACGTTGTCGCCAGCCACGGCGATCCCCCTGAGCGGGTGGGAAAACCGGCAAGCCGGAGCGGTTTCCTGCACCGGCGGAGCGGTCGGAACGCGAAGAAGTGTTGCCTTCCTGTGCAAGGGGCGGTATCGCGGCGGGCGAACCGGGGCCGCTTGCGGCCGGTCCGCGGTCGCGGCGTCGCGCGCAGTCCCGTCCGTCCGGCCTGTCCGGGCTGACGACCATGCACGGGCCGTCGATTTCGGAGCGACCTGCCGCCCGGCGGGACGCGGGATGCTCCGGATAGAACCGCGGCCAGATCGAACCACGAGCGCCCGCAGCGGACGCTCCATCGAGAAGAATACGAACCCATGAACGTCACCGAGACCTTGTCCGACGGCCTGAAGCGCGAACTCGCGGTCGTCATCCCGGCTGCTGAAATCGACGCCAAGCTCGCCGCCTACATGGACGACCTGCGCGGCCGCGTGCGCATCAACGGCTTCCGGCCGGGCAAGGTGCCGGTCGGCCACCTGCGCCGGCTCTATGGCCGCCAGGCGATGACCGAGATCGTCAACGAAGCCGTGACCGAGTCCGTGCGCCAGGCCGTCGCCGACCGCAACGAGAAGCCGGCGCTGCAGCCCGCCGTCGAGATCCCCGACGACAAGCTCGAGGCGATCCTGTCCGGCGGCACCGACCTCGCGTTCTCCATGCGCTACGAGGTCCTGCCGGAGATCGTCGTCGGCGACATCAAGTCGATCAAGATCGAGCGCCCCGTCGCCGAGGTGACGGAAGAGGAAGTCGATGCCGAGGTGGCCAACATCGCCAAGTCGGTGCGGCCTTTCGAGCCGAAGGAAGGCCCGGCCGCCGAGGGCGACCGCGTCACCATCGACTTCCTGGGCAAGCTCGACGGCGAGCCCTTCGAGGGCGGCGGCGCCGAGGACTTCGACCTGGAGATCGGTTCCAACCGCTTCATCCCGGGCTTCGAGCCGCAGCTCGTCGGCCTGTCCGCCGGCGAGGAGAAGGTCATCACCGTGACCTTCCCCGAGGACTACGGCGCGGCGAACCTCGCCGGCAAGGAAGCCACCTTCGACATCAAGGTGAAGGCCGTCGCCGCCCCGGCCGAGGTCAAGCTCGACGACGATTTCGCCCAGCGCTTCGGCCTGGAATCGCTCGACAAGCTCAAGGAAGCCGTGCGCGAGCAGATCTCCGGCCGCTATGCCGCCGCCAGCCGCCAGAAGGTGAAGCGCGCGCTGCTCGACGCCCTCGACGAGACCCACAAGTTCGAGGTTCCGGAACTGCTGCTGGAGACCGAAGTCGACGGCATCTGGCGCCAGTTGCAGGCCGACATGGCCCGCTCCGGCCGCACCTTCGAGGACGAGGACACCACCGAGGAAGAAGCGCGCGCGGAATATCGCCGCATCGCCGAGCGCCGCGTGCGCCTCGGTCTCGTGCTGTCCCATGTCGGTGAAGTCAACAACATCGAGGTGTCCGAGGAAGAAGTGCAGCGCGCCCTTCAGGACGAGCTGCGCCGCTACCCGGGCCGCGAGCGCGAGATCATCGACTACTACCGCAAGAACCAGGGCGCCGTGGCCGCGCTGCGCGCCCCGATCTACGAAGACAAGGTCGTCGACTACCTGCTCGAGCTGGCGACCGTCGACACCAAGACCGTCAGCAAGGACGAGCTGTTCGCTGAGGCCGAGGAAGACGAAGCCGCTGCGGCGTGATCGACCGACTGCCGCCCGGCGAACCCCGGGCGGCAGTCTCTCCGCCGTTATCCACCGTCTGTCCCTTCCGGTCCTGCAATCGTTGTCCTATATGACGGATGTGACGCAGTCCTGCGTCGTTCTCGTTGAAGCGGTTCGGCGCGCTGCCGCCATGACCCGCGCGGATCAGGATAAGGACGTTCCATGAAGGATCCCGTCGACACCTACATGAGCACTCTCGTGCCGATGGTGGTCGAGCAGACGAATCGCGGCGAACGGGCTTACGACATCTTCTCCCGTCTCCTGAAGGAACGAATCATATTCGTGACGGGGCCGATCGAAGACACGGTCGCGACGCTGGTGTGCGCCCAGCTCCTGTTCCTCGAGGCGGAAAATCCGTCCAAGGAAATTTCCCTCTACATCAATTCGCCGGGCGGGCTCGTGACCTCCGGCCTCGCGATCTACGACACGCTCCAGTTCATCCGGCCGGAAGTCTCGACGCTGTGCATCGGCCAGGCGGCCTCGATGGGGTCGCTGCTGCTGGCGGCCGGCAACAAGGACATGCGCTTCTCGCTGCCGAACGCGCGCATCATGGTGCATCAGCCGTCCGGCGGCTTCCGCGGCCAGGCGTCCGATATCATGCTGCACGCCAAGGAGATTCTGTCTCTCAAGCGTCGGCTCAACGAGATTTACCAGCGCCACACCGGCCAGTCGCTCGATGCGATCGAGGCTGCGCTGGAGCGCGACAATTTCATGACGCCCGACCAGGCGCAGGCGTTCGGCCTCGTCGACAAGGTCATCGTCGACCGTACCTCGCTCGAGGGGCCGGACCGCGCCTGACGCGGCGCACGGCTCTCGCTCGCGGCGGGGTGCCGCGAAAATACCCGGTTGGTGGTCCTTGATCTTTCGGCCCGGAGCGTGATTGCATCGCGGAACGGGTTGAGAACCGCAACCGGCGAGGCGTTTCCGCGGACTTGAAGGCCGTTGCCTCAGGCCTGGATCGCAAAGGCGTGCGCTGCACGGCAGCGCTGAACTCCCCCCGTGACCGGGACCGGGGATCGGGGGGCGTCCCACAGGGTCTCCGGCCGCCTGCGCAAGGCGGCCCGGAACAAGCCGGAGCCGGTCGGCCGATGCCGATCCGTCTGCCGGGCATGAGGATGAAAGCATGAGCAAGGTCAGCGGAAGCGACTCGAAGAACACCCTCTACTGCTCGTTCTGCGGAAAGAGCCAGCATGAGGTGCGCAAGCTGATCGCAGGACCGACCGTGTTCATTTGCGACGAATGCGTCGAACTGTGCATGGATATCATCCGCGAGGAGAACAAGTCCTCGCTGGTGAAGTCGGGCGACGGCATCCCGAGCCCCTCGGAGATCCGCAAGGTCCTGGACGATTATGTCATCGGTCAGGACCAGGCGAAGAAGGTGCTCTCGGTCGCGGTGCACAACCACTACAAGCGTCTGAACCACGCCGCCAAGAACAACGACGTCGAGCTGGCGAAGTCGAACATCCTGCTGATCGGCCCTACCGGCTGCGGCAAGACGCTGCTCGCCCAGACGCTCGCCCGCATCCTCGACGTGCCGTTCACGATGGCCGACGCGACCACCCTGACCGAGGCCGGCTATGTCGGCGAGGATGTCGAGAACATCATCCTGAAGCTGCTCCAGGCGGCCGACTACAATGTCGAGCGCGCCCAGCGCGGCATCGTCTATATCGACGAGGTCGACAAGATCTCGCGCAAGTCCGACAACCCCTCGATCACCCGCGACGTGTCGGGCGAGGGCGTGCAGCAGGCGCTGCTCAAGATCATGGAAGGCACGGTGGCGAGCGTTCCGCCCCAGGGCGGCCGCAAGCATCCCCAGCAGGAATTCCTGCAGGTCGACACCACCAACATCCTGTTCATCTGCGGCGGTGCCTTCGCCGGGCTCGAGAAGATCATTTCCGAGCGTGGCCGCGCCACCTCGATCGGCTTCAAGGCCCGCGTGCTGGCGCCGGAAGACCGCCGCACCGGCGAGCTGTTCCGCGTGGTCGAGCCGGAGGATCTGCTGAAGTTCGGTCTCATCCCGGAATTCGTCGGCCGCCTGCCGGTGCTGGCGACGCTGGAGGACCTGGACGAGCCGTCCCTGGTGCGCATCCTGTCCGAGCCGAAGAACGCGCTGGTGAAGCAGTATCATCGCCTGTTCGAGATGGAGGGCGTCGGCCTCACCTTCCACGAGGACGCGCTGCGCGCGATCGCCCGCCGGGCCATCGAGCGCAAGACCGGCGCCCGCGGCCTGCGCTCGATCATGGAGGCGATCCTGCTCGACACCATGTACGAGCTGCCGGGCCTCGAAGGCGTCAAGGAGGTCGTGATCTCCCCCGACGTGATCGAGGGCAAGGCGCGCCCGCTCTACATCTACGCCGATCGTGCGCCCGTTGCGGCGCCGGCTGCCGCTACCTCGGCCTGAGCGTTTCCGGCGAAGGCCCGCGGCCGCGCGGGTGGGACGACATCGAAGGGCGCCGCTGCGGAGATCGCAGCGGCGCCCTTTCCGTTTCCGGCAGGCGTTCCGGATATGTCTCGCCGGGTTCGCGCCACGGGCTTCGCGGCGAGCCGGCCGCGTGCCGGCCGAGCGGCGTGGAGAACGCGAGGGCGATGGGTGGCGGTTCTTGACACCGGGTAGGGGCGCGACCACCTAATGTGCTGTCACCCCGGCGCGGCCGGGCCGCGCGTGCCAGATGTGGGCGCGTGGTTTGGTCGGGGCGATGCGAAATCCGATCGACGGCCGTCCGGTCCTGCGCTTGGCCCTTCCGCCAGAGCGTTCCTCCCGACGAGACTGCGGACGGCCCCCATCGCATCGCTTGGATTTTCCCCGCTCTGGGGTACGCTGGCTTGGTTCGTGCTTGGTTACGGGCGAATCGGCCACGGCTCAGAAAGGACGGTCTCTCATGACCTCGATCGAAAATCGTCGCGCCGGAGCCAAAGGCGATCTCGAAGTGGTGCCTGTTTTGCCGCTGCGTGATATCGTCGTGTTTCCGCACATGATTGTTCCGCTCTTCGTCGGACGCGAGAAGTCGATCCGCGCCCTCGAAGAAGTGATGCGGAACGACAAGCAGATCCTGCTCGCCACGCAGAAGAACGCGGAGGATAACGATCCCGCGATCGATGCGATCTATTCCATCGGCACGCTGGCGACGGTGCTTCAGCTTCTGAAACTTCCCGACGGCACCGTGAAGGTGCTGGTCGAGGGCTCGTCGCGCGCCGGCATCGTGCGCTTCCGCGAGCGCACCGACATCTACGAGGCCGAGGTGGAGCGCATCGAGGATGCGATCCCCGATCCGGTCGAGGTGGAGGCGCTGGCCCGCTCGGCGGTGTCCGAGTTCGAAAATTACGTGAAGCTGAACAAGAAGGTTTCGGCTGAGGTCCTGGGCGCCGTCGGGCAGATCGAGGACTATTCGAAGCTGGCCGACACCATCGCCTCGCATCTCGCGGTGAAGATCCCCGAGAAGCAGGCGATCCTGGACCTGGCTTCCGTCGCCGAGCGCCTGGAGAAGGTGCTGGGCATGATGGAGAGCGAGATCTCGGTTCTTCAGGTCGAGAAGCGCATCCGCTCGCGCGTCAAGCGCCAGATGGAGAAGACCCAGCGCGAGTACTACCTGAACGAGCAGATGAAGGCGATCCAGAAGGAGCTCGGCGACGGCGAGGAAGGCCGCGACGAGGCGGCCGAGCTGGAAGCGCGCATCCGCAAGACCAAGCTCTCCAAGGAGGCGCGCGAGAAGGCGCTCGCCGAGGTGAAGAAGCTGCGCCAGATGTCGCCGATGTCGGCGGAAGCCACCGTCGTGCGCAACTATCTGGACTGGCTCCTGGGCATTCCGTGGGGCAAGCGCTCGCGCGTGAAGATCGATCTCGGCTATGCCGAGCAGATCCTCGACACCGATCACTACGGCCTCGACAAGGTGAAGGAGCGCATCCTCGAGTACCTGGCCGTGCAGAGCCGCGCGAACAAGCTGAAGGGGCCGATCCTGTGCCTCGTCGGCCCGCCCGGCGTCGGCAAGACCTCGCTCGGCAAGTCGATCGCCAAGGCCACGGGCCGCGAGTTCATCCGCATGCCGCTCGGCGGCGTGCGCGACGAGGCGGAAATCCGCGGTCACCGGCGGACCTACATCGGCTCGATGCCCGGCAAGATCGTGCAGTCGATGCGCAAGGCCAAGAAGTCCAACCCGCTCTTCCTGCTCGACGAGATCGACAAGATGGGCATGGACTTCCGCGGCGACCCCTCGTCGGCGCTCCTGGAGGTGCTCGATCCCGAACAGAACCAGGCGTTCATGGACCACTATCTGGAGGTCGAGTACGACCTCTCGAACGTGATGTTCGTGACCACCGCCAACACCCTCGACATCCCCGGCCCGCTGATGGATCGCATGGAGATCATCCGCATCGCCGGCTACACCGAGGATGAAAAGGTCGAGATCGCGCGCACCCACCTGCTGCCGAAGGCGGAGGCCGACCACGGCCTGAAGCCGAAGGAGTTCTCCGTCGACGACGGAGCGCTGCGCACCATCATCCAGCGCTACACCCGGGAAGCCGGCGTGCGCGGGCTGGAACGGGAACTGGCGACGCTCGCCCGCAAGGCGGTGCGTGACATCGTCGGCGGCGCCTCGGCCAAGACCGCGAAGAAGGCGGGCAGCCGGACCACAAAGCCGGTGACCGCCGTCAAGATCACGGCCAAGAACCTCGAGGACTATCTCGGCGTGCCGCGCTACCGGTTCGGCGAGGCGGAGCTCGAGGATCAGGTCGGCGTGGTGACCGGGCTGGCGTGGACCGAGGTCGGCGGCGAACTGCTGACGATCGAAGGCCTGATGATGCCCGGCAAGGGCAAGATGACCGTCACGGGCAACCTGCGCGACGTGATGAAGGAGTCGATTTCGGCGGCGGCATCCTATGTCCGCTCGCGAGCGATCGATTTCGGCGTTGAGCCGCCGCTGTTCGAGGAGCGGGACATCCACGTCCACGTTCCGGAGGGGGCGACCCCGAAGGATGGTCCGTCGGCGGGCATCGCCATGGCGACGGCGGTGATCTCCGTGATGACCGGCATCCCGGTTCGCCGGGACGTGGCCATGACAGGCGAGATCACCCTGCGCGGTCGCGTGCTGCCGATCGGCGGCCTGAAGGAGAAGCTGCTCGCCGCACTGCGCGGCGGCATCAAGACGGTGCTGATCCCCGCGGACAACGCGAAGGATCTCGCCGACATCCCGGACAACGTGAAGAGCGGGATGGAGATCGTCCCGGTCTCGCGGATGGACGAGGTGGTGCGCCGGGCGCTGGTTCGCGTGCCCGAGCCGATCGAGTGGCCGCGTCGTCCGGCCGCCGACAAGGCAGCCGTCCCGGCTGCCGAGGGTGACGTTTCGGCCGTCACCGCGCACTGAAAAATGGGCTGAAAGCCGCGGAAATCTCGGATTTCCGCGGCTTTTCGGCTTGCGTTCGTCACGAAATCCGCGCAGGAAAGCGGCATCGCGCCGCCGGCAGACTAGGTCGACGGGCGGTTGTCGGTGCAAAAGCCGCGCGCCCAGTGACCGCGCGGAAGAAAATCGAAGGTGATTGAATGACGAACGGCAAAGCGAATCGGTTCAGCAAGAACGAGCTGACCGCGGCGGTGGCCGAGAAGGCGGGCCTGACGAAGGCCGACGCTACGAAGGCCGTCGACGCCGCGTTCGACGCGATCGTCGAAGCGCTGGTGAAGGGCGATGAAGTCCGCATCGTCGGCTTCGGCACGTTTGCCGTCAGCGAGCGCGCCGCGTCCACCGGTCGCGATCCGCGCACGGGCGAGTCCATCGACATCCCGGCTGCGAAGGTTCCGAAGTTCAAGGCGGGCAAGCCGCTGAAGGACGCCGTCAACGCCTGACGCGTCTTCCGGCATTCGCCGAAGTGTTGCAGAGCCCCGCGCCGGACGGCGTCGGGGCTCTTGTCTTTTCCGAGCCCGTCTTCGTCCGGCTCTGTCTTGTCGGCGGCCATTGCCCGGCGTGTGTTGCCGGCCCTTCTGCGGCGGTCAGGCAAGGTCCGCGCCGAGAACGGCGCGCCAGTGCGCGAGCCGCTCTTTGAGCACGCGGTCGACGCTCACGGCCTCGATATCGTCGGGCAGGCGCTCCAGTTCTTCGAAGCTGAAGGCTTCGGCACCATGGGCGTTCCAGGCCGCCTGCATCGCAGGCCGTGTGCCGCTGCCGTTCGCCAGCGTGAACCACAGGCGATTGCGGATCGCGCCCACATCCGCCGTGCGCCCCACCCAGCACTTCCCTGCCGGCAGGCAACGCACGGCGTAGATCCCGGCGCGCGACTTGCGCTCCTTGTAGGCGGCAACGGCCGCTCTGCGTTCCTCGTGCTTCATCGTCGTTTCCATCTGGGGCGCAGCGGCGCCGGTGTCGCAATCCGGCCGATATACCCGGGTGATATTGACGAGGCAATTTTTATCCGGATAAATTTATCGCGGTGAGCCCGCCGTTATGATGTCGCCACCAGGGAGCCGACGATGACCGACCCGCTATCCCGCCCCGCGACCGCGTTCGAGGGCGGCTGTGCTGTCGCCCGGGGCGCGCTGATCGACGTGGCGATGGCGGTGAAGGCCCGGACGGAAGCGGACCCCGCAGCCACGCCGCTGGTGTTCGACGACGCGACCGGCGCCGTGATCGATCTCGACCTGAGAGGCGGCCGCGATGACATCGCGGCGCGGCTTTCCACGGGTGTCGTTCCGGGACAGACGCGAGCCGGCGCGAACGAACCGGGTCCGGCGGGCGGCAAGGGGAGGGGGCGGCCGAAGCTCGGGGTCGTCGCGCGCGAGGTCACGCTGCTGCCCCGGCAGTGGGAGTGGCTGGCCGCGCAGAAGGGCGGGGCGTCGCAGGCGCTGCGGCGGCTGGTCGACGACGCCCGCCGCCGCGATGACGGGCGCGACCGGGCCGCGACCGAGCGGGCCTACCGGTTCATGTCGGCCGCCGCCGGCGATCTGCCCGGTTTCGAAGAGGCGTCGCGGGCGCTGTTCGCCGGCGACCGCGCCCGGTTCGACGCTTCGACCGCCGGCTGGCCGGCCGATATCCGCATCCACGCGGCGCGGCTGGCGTGGGACGATCGCGACGGCCCGGCGCGCTGACGGCGGCGTCGCGCCCGGTATCGCTCGCGCAGGGGTAAATCGGGGTAGGTCATTGGCCGGGGCAGCGCGACATCGGTGGCGCGGAGCCCGGAAATGGTGGGCGGTGAGGGATTCGAACCCCCGACCCTCTGGGTGTAAACCAGATGCTCTAACCAGCTGAGCTAACCGCCCGCCGAACGCGCCCAGCCCGCGAGGGAAGGGCGCCGCTTCGAACGGATGCAACGGATAGGCATTGATTGGCGTTGATGCAAGGGAAGATCAGACCCCAAAAGGAGACCGTCACGATGATCAACCGTCGTTCCAAGGCCGCCCTCGCGCTCGCGGCCGGCATCGCCGCTTTCGCCGCCACGTCCGCGACCGTCCTCGCCGACAACCCGATGGTGAAGTCGGGCACCGTCAGCATCGACCAGACCCAGTTCGGCCTGATCATCAGCGGGCAGGCCGGCGGCGGCACCCTCGAATACAAGGGCAAGAGCTATCCCTTCACCATCGGCGGGCTCGGCCTCGGCAGCGTCGGCGTTTCCAACATCAAGGCCTACGGCACGGTCTACGACCTGCACAAGCTATCGGACTTCGCAGGCGTCTACGGCGCGCTTTCGACCGGCGTCGCCGCCGGCAACAGCGGCGAAGGCCAGATCATGCTGCGCAACGACAAAGGCGTCAGCCTCCGGCTCGAGACGCGCGAGAAGGGCCTGTCGCTCACCGCCGGCGGCAGCGGCGTCAACATCAGCCTGAAATAACCGCGGCACCCCCATCGGGCCTGCCGGCGCCGGAGCGGGCGGGGCAGGGGCCGCAAGGCTCCGCCCGTCCGGTCCGGCGCCTTGCTTTTTTCCGGCGTCGGGCTTATAGGAGCGCCCATTCCACACGTGGGGTTCAGGTCGTCCGGCTCGTCCGGAGGCCATCCGGTGCTCGATAAGAGCTCTCACACCCCACGGAGGCCAACCGGAAAAATGGAGACAAGAGCCATGGCTCTTCCCGATTTCACCATGCGCCAGCTGCTCGAGGCCGGCGTGCACTTCGGTCACCAGACCCACCGCTGGAACCCGAAGATGGCCCCCTTCCTGTTCGGGGTCCGCAACAACGTTCACATCATCGATCTCGCCCAGTCGGTGCCGCTGCTGCACCAGGCGCTGAAGGCGGTGAGCGACACGGTCGCCAACGGCGGCCGCGTGCTGCTCGTCGGCACCAAGCGCCAGGCCCAGGAGGCGGTTGCCGATTCCGCCCGCCGTTCGGCGCAGTATTTCGTCAACGCCCGCTGGCTCGGCGGCATGCTGACCAACTGGAAGACCATCTCGCTGTCGATCCAGCGCCTGCGCAAGCTCGAGGAGCTGCTCGGCGGCGACCAGCAGGGTCTGACCAAGAAGGAGCGCCTCAACCTCAGCCGCGAGCTGGAGAAGCTTGAGCGCAACCTCGGCGGCATCAAGGACATGGGCGGCGTGCCCGACCTGATCTTCGTCATCGACACCAACCGCGAGAAGATCGCGATCGAGGAAGCCCGTCGTCTGGGCATCCCGGTGGTGGCGATCCTCGATTCCAACTGCGATCCGGACGGCATCACCTATCCGATCCCGGGCAACGACGACGCCGGCCGCGCGATCACGCTTTATTGCGACCTGATCGCCCGCGCCGCCATCGACGGTCTGGTGCGGTCGCAGGGCTCGCTCGGCGTCGACATCGGCGCGGCCGAGGACCTGGTCGAGGAGCCGGCGCTCGCCGAGGCTCCGGCCGAGGAAGCCGAAGCAGCCGCGGAGTGAGGTGCCGGCGGCCGGGCTCCGGGTCTCACCGGAACGCGCCGGCCGCACGATCCCCGCTTCGCGCAACGGAAAGAGCGCGCTTCGGCATCTCTGCCGCGGCGCGCTTGCGTTTGACCGGGCCTTTCCGGTCTGGCGGCCCGCTCCAGCCGGGCAGATCGACGATGCTGGAACGAGTTCCCACGGCCCGCTGCGATATGAACGACATGGTCGCGGCTTAGGGTCGATACGATAGACGCCAACATTTCGAACGAGGCAATCGATGAGCATTTCCGCCCAGATGGTGAAGGAGCTCCGCGAGAAGACGGGCGCGGGCATGATGGACTGCAAGGCGGCCCTCATTGAAAGCGCCGGCGAGATGGAGGCCGCGGTCGACTGGCTGCGCAAGAAGGGCCTGTCCAAGGCCGCCAAGAAGGCCGGCCGTGTTGCCGCCGAAGGCCTGATCGGCGTCGCCTCCGCCGGCACGTCCGCCGCGGTGGTCGAGGTCAACTCCGAGACCGACTTTGTCGCCCGCAACGAGCAGTTCCAGTCGATCGTGCGCACCATCGCCGGCGTCGCCCTCGAGGCGCACGGCGACCGTGACCGCACCGCCGCCGCGACCTTCCCGGGCAAGTCCCACTCGGTCGATGAGGAACTGCGCGAGGCGATCGCCACCATCGGCGAGAACATGTCGCTGCGCCGCACGACCGCCCTCAAGGTCAGCGACGGCGTCGTCGCCACCTACATCCACAGCGCGGTGGCCGACGGCCTAGGCAAGATCGGCGTGCTGGTCGCCCTCGAGTCGACCGGCGACAAGGCCGCGCTGACCGAGCTCGGCCGCAAGGTGGCGATGCATGTCGCCGCCACGAGCCCGCTCGGCCTCGCCGCCGAGGACATCAGCGACGATGTCGTCGCCCGCGAGCGCAACGTCTATGCCGACCAGGCCCGCCAGTCCGGCAAGCCCGAGAACATCATCGAGAAGATGGTCGAGGGCCGGATGCGCAAGTTCTACGAGGAAGTCACCCTGCTGAAGCAGGCCTTCGTGCTCGACCCGGAGAAGACGGTGGAAGCCGCCGTCGCCGAGGCCGGAAAGGCCATGGGCGCTGCGGTGAAGGTGACGGGCTTCGTGCGCTACGCCCTCGGCGAAGGCATCGAGAAGGAGACCTCGGACTTCGCCGCCGAGGTCGCTGCCGCGGCCGCCGGCTGATCGAAAATTATCCCGGGCGGCGGTCGTCATGACCGCCGCCCGGTTTTTATTGCGGCATCCGCCGCCGCTCGCACCGGACCGGTGCCGTGGCGAGGCGGGGCCCCCCGATCGGCATCGGGCCTGCCGTCCGTCGCGTTCTCCCGTCTCGACCGTCCCGGCCATCGTCGTTGCGCAGCGTGTTGTCGCGCCCGGCGGCGCGGCGTGTGGGGCTGCTTGCGGCTACAGCGGCTGTTCGCGACCCGGCGTCGCGCGGCGGTTCCTTCCGAAGCGGCGGGAACGGAGCGGGCCCGCACGGGTGCGGCGCACGCGTCAGCGCCCGGTTCACCTGCATTCCCCGAGCATGTCCCGTTGAGATTGAACCGATCTGAACGGCAAGGATATGCTCAAGATTTTGAATCTGCAGCGATTTCTTGTCGATCCGAGGATTCCATCGGATCGGAAGGCGCTCTCAGCGCGCCCCCGGTCGGCGCCGATCGTCCGATCGAAGCGGGAGCGCCCGTAGATCAATCGACCGGAACCGGCTTGCGCTTCGTGAAGCGCGCGCGGGATCCGAACCCGAGCACCGAGAGGATGAAAGCGACATGAGCACCGAACCCAAGCCGGATCTGCGCTGGAAGCGAGTGTTGCTGAAGGTCTCGGGTGAAGCCCTGATGGGCGACCAGGGCTTCGGCATCGACACGCGCACGCTCGACCGGATTGCCGACGAGGTCGCCCAGGCGGTCGCCATCGGCGCCCGGATCGGGCTCGTCGTGGGCGGCGGCAATTTCGTGCGCGGCGCGCGCATCGCCGCGGGCGGCGTCAACCGCGTCGCCGGCGACCACATGGGCATGCTCGCCACCGTCATGAACTGCCTTGCGCTGCACGACGCGCTGACCCGCCGCGGCGTCGATGCGCGCGTGGTCTCCGCCCTGACCGTTCCGGCGGTTTGCGACACCTTCACCCAGCGCGGCGCCCAGGAGCACATGGATGCCGGCCGCGTGGTGCTGTTCGCCGGCGGCACCGGCAACCCGTTCTTCACCACCGATTCCGGCGCGGCGCTGCGGGCGGCGGAGATGGGCTGCGACGCGCTGCTGAAGGGCACCAATGTCGACGGCGTCTATTCCGCCGACCCGAAGCGCGATCCGAACGCGGTGCGTTACGAGCGGTTGACCCATCAGGAGGTGCTCGCGCGCGACCTTGCGGTGATGGACGCCGCCGCAATCGCACTTGCCCGCGATAACGCCATTCCTGTAATCGTGTTTTCGATCCAGCAGCCGGGAGCCTTCATCGAGGTTCTCTGCGGCCGGGGCCGGGCGACGATCGTCGACGGCTGAGCGTTTGCCGGCGTGTGGCCGGCATCGGATTTCCAGCCCGGTGGCGCGGGTGCCGTAACGGCGCCGCCACGGGGCGGCAGGACAGGTGAGGATATGTCATGGCCAACGACGCACTCGATCTCGCGGGTATCAAGCGGCGGATGCAGGGCGCGGTCGACGTTCTGAAGAACGAACTGTCGGGGCTGCGCACCGGCCGGGCATCGGCCAGCCTGCTCGATCCGATCGTGGTCGACGTCTACGGCAGCTCCATGCCGCTCAACCAGCTCGCGACCGTCAGCGTGCCCGAAGCGCGCCTGATCAGCGTTCAGGTGTGGGACCGTTCCACCGCCGGCGCCGTCGAGCGTGCGATCCGTGAATCGAGCCTCGGGCTCAATCCGGTGGTCGAAGGCACTTCGATGCGGATTCCGATCCCCGAGCTCAATGCCGAGCGCCGCCAGGAACTCATCAAGGTCGCGCACAAGTACGCCGAGGCTGCCCGCGTCTCGATCCGCCACGTGCGGCGGGACGGCATGGAAAGCCTGAAGAAGCTCGAGAAGGATGGCGCCGTGGGCCAGGACGAGCAGCGCGTGCTCTCCGACAAGGTCCAGAAGCTGACGGACGAGTCGATCACCGACGTCGACCAGCTGCTCGCCCACAAGGAGAAGGAGATCGCGCAGGTCTGATCCTGCGCGCGCTCCGGTTTGAAGTCACGACGTTTCCGATCGGCTGCGGGGCAGGGGCGGTGCCTGCGCTGGACGGAAGCGCAGAGGCGGCGCACGAATGGTCGTGGGCGCCGGAACGGATTGCGGGGCGATCCCGTCGGCACGGAATTCGGGAGGGACAGCCTTTGACGCGGATGCCCGGCGCCGCTGCGGCCGCCATCGCAGGCGCGGACTTCGGTCCTGCCGTCGTGCCCTGCCACGTCGCCATCATCATGGATGGCAACGGGCGTTGGGCAAACGCCCAGGGCCTGCCCCGCATCGAAGGTCATCGCCAGGGGGTGGAGACGGTGCGCCGCACCGTGCGCCATGCGCGCAAGCGCGGCATCCGCTTCCTCACGCTGTTCAGCTTCTCCTCCGAGAACTGGTCGCGTCCGAAGGAGGAGGTCACCTTCCTGCTCGGCCTTCTCAAGATGTTCATTCGCCGCGATCTCGCCGAACTCGACAGCGCCAATGTGCGCGTCCGCGTCGTGGGCGAGCGTGAGGGCCTCGGCGAGGAACTCTGTGCGCTCCTGGACGAGGCCGAGGCGACGACGCGTTCCAATACTGGCCTGACCCTCGTCATCGCGTTCAACTATGGCGCACGAAACGAGATCGTCCGCGCGGCGCGCGCGCTCGCGGCGGCGGTCGCGGCCGGTGAACTCGCGATCGGCGACATCGACGAAGCCGCCATCGCCGCCCGCCTCGACACCGCCGAAATTCCCGACCCCGACCTCGTGATCCGCACCAGCGGCGAGATGCGGCTGTCGAATTTCCTGCTGTGGCAGGCCGCTTATTCGGAACTTGTTTTCGACGCCGTGCATTGGCCTGAGTTCGACGACGCGGCGTTCGACCGCGCACTCGAGGAGTTCGCAGCACGCGACCGGCGTTTCGGCGGCTTGTCCGTCCGGGCCGGCGCGTGAGCCGCACGGAGCAGCGCATCATGCCCACGGTCCGCACCGACGCGGGCATACCCGGCCGCAACGCCAAGAAGGGCGCGGCTGGCAAGAATCGCTCTGCGGGCAAGAACAGGTCTGCGGGCAAGAATGGCGCGGCTGATAAGAATGGCGCGACGGGAAAGTCCGCAGGCCGCGGCGGACGCAACGGCCGCGGCCGTGAGCTGGTGCTGCGGATCCTGTCCTCCCTCGCCCTCGGCCCGCTCACCCTCGTCCTGATCTGGTTTGGCGGCCTCGGCTTCGATCTCCTGATCGCCTGCCTCGCCGTGGTGGTGTGGGTGGAGTGGGTGACGATGGTCGCCGGCGGACGCGAGCGGGCTGGCGTCGCGCTCGGCGCGGTGGTGCTCGTTGCCGCTGCGGCCACCCTGGTCTTCGTCGGCCCTCTGCAGGCCGGTATCGTGATCGTCGCCGGCGCTGCTGCCGCGGCAGGGTTGTTCGCGCTGCGGGCGGGGGCGCATCGCCGCCGCGCCGCGGAAGCCGGGCGCGAGAACGCCACGGCCGGGATCGCCGGGCTGCTCGCCGGCTTCGGAATGCTCTATGCGGCGCTGCCGCTGGTGTCCCTTATCCTGCTGCGCAGCGATCCAGAGGGCCGCTTCGCGATCTACTTCCTGTTCCTGGCGGTGTGGGCGACGGATATCGCGGCCTACGCTGGCGGACGGGCGATCGGCGGCCCGAAATTGTGGCCCGCGGTCTCGCCCAACAAGACCTGGGCCGGGGCGATTTCCGGCGTCGCCGGCGCGGTCATCATCTCTCTCGGGCTGACGCTCGCCTGGGGGCATTCCGTCGGCATCGGCACGGCTGCGATCGCCGCGCTGCTTTCGGTCGCGAGCCAGCTTGGCGATCTGGCGGAATCGGCGGCCAAGCGCGGCTTCGGCGTCAAGGACAGCGGTCATATCCTGCCCGGGCACGGCGGCGTTCTCGACCGTGTTGACGGGCTGATGGCGGCGTCGGTGGTGGCCGCCGCGATCGCACTGCCCCGTCTCATCGCCGGCTGAGGGCGGTTCCTCCCCAAACACGCCGCATTGGCGGTGCATCGAAGGCGTCTCGACCCGTCTGCGCCAGTGCGGCTGGTGGAGAAAGGGCCGTGCGTCTCGGTTCTGTGATTTCGCAGCGCGGCAAATCACATTAAGACACGCAGGCATTGGATTATTCTGATGCGCGCGGCGTCCGGCGGGATGCCCGGCGCGGCTGGCGAAGCAGGAGCGGGTGCGGAAGATGGAGCTGATCGGCGGTCTCGGGGCTGGAATTGTCGGCTACGTCGTGCCTTTCCTGTTCGTGCTCACCATCATCGTGTTCTTCCATGAACTCGGCCATTTCCTGGTCGCGCGCTGGTGCGGCGTGAAGGTCGATGCCTTCTCGATCGGATTCGGCAAGGAACTCATCGGCCGCACGGATTCGAAGGGCACGCGCTGGAAGCTTTCGGCGATCCCGCTCGGCGGCTACGTCAAGTTCGCCGGCGACGAGAACGCCGCGAGCGTGCCGGATCGTGCCGCCATCGAGGCGATGAGCGACGAGGAACGCCGTACCAGTTTCGCCGCAAAGCCCGTCTGGCAGCGTGCGGCGGTCGTGGCGGCCGGGCCGATCGCGAACTTCCTGCTGGCGATCGTCATCTTCGCGGTCCTGCTGTCCGTCTACGGCCGCCCGGTGACGGAAGCCCGCGTCGACGGGCTCGAGCCCGGCGGCGCGGCTCAGACGGCCGGCTTCGAGATCGGCGACGTCATCGTCGCCATCGACGGGCAGCCGATCGATTCCTTCGGCGGCGTCCAGCGCATCGTCAGCACCTCGGCCGGCGAGACGCTGGCGGTGATGGTCGAGCGCGGCGGCGAGAAGGTGATGCTGAGCGTCGTGCCGCGCGCGACCGAGATGACCGACCGGTTCGGCAACGTGCAGCGCATCGGCGTGCTCGGAATCCGCCGCGACGTGTCCGCGGGCGGAATCACCACCCAGACCTATTCCGTTCCCGAGGCTGTGGTCGAGGGCGTGCGCGAGACGTGGTTCGTGGTCGACCGCACCGTGGACTATATCGCCAAGGTCGTGACCGGGCGGGAGAAGGCCGATCAGCTCGGCGGCACCATCCGCATGGCGGAGGTCTCCGGCCAGGTCGCCCGAGAGGGCATGGTGGCGCTGCTCAACCTCGCCGCGGTGTTCTCGGTCAGCATCGGCCTCCTGAATCTGCTGCCGGTGCCGATGCTGGATGGCGGCCATCTCGCTTATTATGCTATCGAAGCGGTGCGGCGGCGTCCGCTGAGCGCGAAGGCGCAGGACGTGGGCTTCCGAATCGGACTGGCCCTCGTGCTGCTCCTGATGGTGTTCGCCACCTGGAACGACATCGTTCACCTGACGATGCGTCAGGCGGGCGCCTCCTGATACCGATGCCGCGCTCCCCGCGCGGCGTTTTCCCCAAGGCCGCCGTCCGCCGCCTCCCACGGCCCGCGGCGGCTTTCCGGGGAATTTTATGGCAGCGTGACCGAACGGCAACGCATTGAAGCCATTCGTTCACCTTGAACTCGACCTTGTATTGCCTCGGTTTGGAAAGCCTGCGATACCGAGACTTGGCTTATAAGATCGTGGCGTACCATGCCGGTGCGCTGCTCGTGAGATCCGGATTGAAGAGGGCCGAAAGACCCCATGCGTTTGCTCAACATGCGTACCGTTGACATGATGCTGAGGCGGTTGGCCCTTGCGGTCGCCCTCTCCCTGGCCACCGTTCTGGCCGCCCCGCAGATGCCTCTGCTGGGGGTGACCGCCGCATATGCGGACGTGGTCAGCAGGATCGTCGTTTCCGGATCGTCCCGTGTCGATTCGGAAACCGTTCAGGCCTACGTCACCATCAAGCCGGGCCGGCCGTTTGGCGCGGCGGATGTCGACGAGTCCCTCAAGGCGCTCTACGCGACCGGCCTCTTCAAGGACGTGAAGATCAGCCAGCAGGGTGGCAGCCTCGTGGTTTCGGTGGTCGAGAACCCGATCATCAACGAGATCGCGTTCGAGGGTAACAAGCGCCTCTCCTCCGAGACGCTGACCGGCATCGTCGAATCCAAGTCCCGCTCGGTGCTCACCACGGCCCGCGTCCAGAGCGACGTGCAGCGCATCATCGATGCCTACCGCGCCAGCGGCCGGTACCGCGCGACCGTGACGCCGAAGATCATCGAGCTGCCGCAGAACCGCGTGAACCTCGTGTTCGAGATCAACGAGGGCGACAAGACCGGCGTCTCCTCCATTTCGTTCGTCGGCAACCACGCCTTCAGCGACGGCCGCCTGCGCGATGTCATCCGGACGCGTGAAACCGGTCTGCTCGGCTGGCTGCGCACCACCGACACCTACGATCCGGACCGGCTCGCGTCGGACGAGGAGCAGCTGCGTCAGTTCTACTACAATCACGGCTATGCGGATTTCCGCGTGGTGTCGGCGTCGGCGGAACTCGACCGTGAGCGCAACACCTTCTTCATCACCTTCACGGTGGACGAGGGCCCGCTCTACCGCTTCGGCGACATCAACGTGGAGAGCTCGCTGCAGTCGCTCGACGCCTCCCGCATGATGCGTGTGGTCACGACCCGCAAGGGCTCGGTCTACAGCGCGGCCGATGTCGAGAAGTCGATCGAGAACCTCACCATCGAGGCGTCGAAGGACGGCTATGCCTTCGCCCAGGTCCGGCCGCGCGGCGACCGTGACTACGAGAACCACACCATCTCGATCACCTATTCGCTGGACGAGGGCCCGCGCGCCTACATCGAGCGGATCAACATCCGCGGCAACACCCGCACCCGTGACTACGTCATCCGTCGCGAGTTCGACGTGGTCGAAGGCGATGCGTACAACCGCGTGCTGATCGATCGCGCCCAGCGCCGCCTGAACAATCTCGGCTTCTTCAAGACGGTGAACATCACCACCGAGCCGGGAAGCGCGCCCGACCGCGTCATCGTCAACGTGGACGTGGAAGAGCAGTCGACCGGTGAAATCTCGTTCGGCGTGGGCTACTCCACCACGGACGGCGTGATCGGCGACATCTCTCTGACGGAGAAGAACTTCCTCGGCCGCGGCCAGTATGTCCGCGTGGCGGTCGGTGGCGGCTCCTCCTCGCAGAACGCGGCGCTGTCGTTCACCGAGCCGTACTTCCTCGGCCGGCGTATCGCGGCGGGCTTCGACCTCTACGGCACCAAGCTCGACACCACGAGCTACCGGAACTACGAGCAGAAGACCGTCGGCGGCACCATCCGCTTCAACTTCCCGATCACCGAGGAATTCAACGTCGGCACCTACTACCGGCTCGACCACAACGACGTGACCGTGCCGAACGAGTATGGCCAGATCTCCTCGGCGATCATGGAATCGCAGGGCACGACGCTGACCTCGGCGATCGGCACGACGTTCACCTACAACAAGCTCGACAGCAACCTGAACCCGCAGGACGGCTACTACGCCAAGCTGACTCAGGAGTTCGCGGGCCTCGGCGGTGACGTGCGCTACTACAAGCTCGGCATCGACACCCGCTACTACCAGAGCATCTATGCGGACTGGGGTCTGCTCGGCATGCTGCGCGCCCAGGGCGGTCTGATCCAGGGTATCGGGGACAACCTGAACGCGACCCAGCAGCTCTATGTGGGTGGCGACATCATCCGCGGCTTCCAGGACAACGGTATCGGCCCGCGTGACGCCTCCACCGGCGATGCGCTCGGCGGCAAGTACTTCTGGGCTGTCACCGCGGAAGCCGATGCTCCGATGCCGTACATCCCGCAGGAGCTGGGTCTGTCGTGGGCGGTGTTCACCGACGCCGGTTCGCTGTGGTCGGTCGACAAGGGCATCAACGGCGCCCACGTCTTCCCGTCGCCGGTCACGGTGGTCGAGGGCGACGATATGTCGGTCCGTTGGACGGCCGGCTTCGGTGTCCGCTGGCAGTCGCCGTTCGGTCCGCTGCGCGCCGACTTCGCGTGGCCGATCATGAAGGAGAGCTTCGACCAGACCGAAGTGTTCCGGCTCAGCGGCGGCACGCGGTTCTGATCCACCGGTGCTCCCGCTGTGGCGGGGGCACGAGGCTCCGGAAATCGACAGGGTGGCCGCCAGCGCGGTCACCCTTGTCGTATCAGGAGGTGCGGCGCGGCACCGGGGCGTGATCGTCCGAGGTGGCATTCCCTGCGAGGTGCGCCGCAGCCGCCGACGCTGAAAGCCTGCGGTATTCGGCGCAGGCTTCGGGAGGCGCGAATCGTGGCCGGCGGCCGGCGCGGCGGCACCGCGTCGATCTGAACGGTCGGGATCTGCTCCGGGACACGAATCAGAGCGTTTCCTGCAAGCCGGATGTTCCCGTTCGGCCGCAGGGCGCTCCGGACAATCCGATACGGCATCCTGCAGGCGCACCCGGCGTGCGGCGATGCCGTCGCAGCCGATGGCGTTTTGATGACTGATCCCGTTTTCTTCACCGTTCCCGAGCCCATGACGATCGAACGGCTGGCCGAGATCGGCGGCGGCCGGGTGGTGCGGGGCGATCCCGGCCTGTTCGTGGCCTCCGTCGCTCCGCTCGACGAGGCCGGCCCGAGCCATCTCAGCTTCATCGACAATCCGCGCTATCTCGGCCAACTGGCGGAGACGCGGGCGGCGGCGGTGTTCTGCCCGCCGAAGTTCGTCGACCGCGTTCCCGAAGCCACCGCCGTCATCGAGGCGCGGCAGTCCTATCGCGCCTTCGCGAAGGCGACCGCCGCGCTCTATCCGGAAGCGATGCGCCCCGTCGGCGTCATCCGCGGCAGCGACGTTTCACCGGCTGCCCATGTCGATCCGACGGCGACGCTCGAGGAGGGCGTGGTGGTCGAGGCCGGCGCCGTGGTCGGCCCGCGGGTGGAGATCGGCGCGGGGACCATTATCGCCGCCACGGCGGTCATCGGGGCCGGGGTCCGGATCGGCCGGCACGGCTATATCGGGCCGGGTGCCGTCGTCCAGCATGCGCTCGTCGGCGACCGCGTCATCATCCATCCCGGCGTGCGCATCGGGCAGGACGGCTTCGGCTTCGCCATGGGCGCCGGAGGTCATCTGAAGGTGCCGCAGATCGGCCGGGTCGTGGTGCAGAACGATGTCGAGATCGGGGCCAACACCACCATAGACCGTGGCGCCAACCGCGATACGATCATCGGTGAGGGCACGAAGATCGACAATCAGGTTCAAATCGGCCACAACGTCGTCGTCGGGCGCCACTGCGTGATCGTCTCGCAGGTCGGCATCTCCGGGTCGACGGTGTTGGAGGATTATGTCGTGCTGGCCGGCAAGGTGGGCCTCTCCGGTCACCTCAAGCTCGGGACCGGCGCCCAGGTCGGCGGCGGCAGCAATGTCGCCCACGACATCCCGGCCGGAGAGCGCTGGATGGGAACGCCCGCCCAGCCCATCCGGGAGTGGACACAGGAGAAGCGGGTCGTCGCAGAGCTTGCCAAGGCAAGGCGCACCCGGGACACGAAGGACGAGGAGCCGACACGTTGACGGTCGACGGACAACACGAAACCACGATCGGCGGGGAAACCGCCGTCGCGAGCCCGGCGGCCGAACAGCCGAAGACACTCGGCGCCGCCGACATCCACGCCATCCTGAAGATGCTGCCCCACCGCTATCCGTTCCTGATGGTGGACCGCATCGCCGAGATGTCGGGCGACGACTCCTGCATCGGCTACAAGAACGTCACGTTCAACGAGCCGCATTTCCAGGGGCATTTTCCGTCGCAGCCGGTGATGCCGGGCGTGCTTCTGATCGAGGGCATGGCGCAGACCGCCGGCGCCCTCTGCATCTATGCCCGCACCGACAAGGGCAGCCCGAGCCTCGTCTATCTGATGACGGTCGATGCCGCGAAGTTCCGCAAGCCGGTCGTGCCCGGCGACGTGGTCGAGTACCACGTCAAGAAGGTGCGCAACCGCGGCAATATCTGGAAATTCCACTGCGACGCGATCGTGGCCGGCGCCAAGGCGGCCGAGGCCGACATCAGCGCCATGCTGGTCGACGCGTGATGACGGGGGTCTCCGTGGAGACTGATGCGCAGAGTGCCCCGACCGTCGTCCACCCGACGGCGATCGTCGAGCCCGGTGCGCGGCTCGGCGCCGGCGTCCGGATCGGCCCGTTCAGCATCATCGGCCCCGAGGTCGAACTCGGCGACGGTGTGACGGTCGAATCGCATGTGGTCATCCAGGGCCGCACCGCGATCGGCAAGGGATGCCGCATCTTCCCGTTCGCCGCCATCGGCCTGCAGCCCCAGGACCGCAAGTTCAAGGGCGAGGCGAGCGCGCTCTCCATCGGCGCCGACACCGTCATCCGCGAGTATGTGACTGTGAACACCGGCACCGAAGGCGGCGGGATGATGACCCGGATCGGCGAGCGCTGCCTCTTGCTCGCCCACGCCCACGTCGGCCACGACTGCCAGATTGGCAACGGCGTGCTTCTCGTCAACAACGTGCTGCTCGGCGGCCATGTCGAGATCGGTGACCATGCCAGCCTCGGCGGCGGCTCCGCGGTGCACCAGTTCGTGCGCATCGGTGCCTATGCGTTCCTCGGCGGCCTTGCTGGTCTCGAGCACGACCTGATCCCGTTCGGCATGGCGATTGGCAACCGCGCGCACCTCGCCGGCCTGAACCTCGTCGGCATGAAGCGCCATGGATTCCCGCGCGAGGATATTCACGCCGTACGCAGTGCCTATCGCGCGCTCTTCGCCGAAAGCGGCACGCTGGCATCGCGCACCGAAGCCGTCGCCGCGTCCTCCGGGCATGTGAAGCCGGTTGCGATGGTGACGGATTTCATCCGCGCGGGCGGCCACCGCTCGCTGTGCACGCCGTTGTCCGGCAACGGCGGTGCGGCAGACGACGAGGCCTGAGCCTGCCATGTCCGTTGCCGCGGAACAGACGCTGCTCGCCATCGTGGCCGGCGGCGGAAAGCTCCCCGCCGATGTCGCCGCATCCGTCGCCCGTACGGGACGGCGGATGCTGATCGTCGCGGTTCGCGGCGAAGCGGATCCTGAGGCGCTGGCCGGGTTCGATCCGGTCTGGGTCGAATGGGGTCAGGTCGGGCGCATGTTCGAGATCCTCGCCCGCGAGGGCGCGCGCGACACGCTGCTGGTGGGCTCCATCCTCCGCCGGCCGGACTTCCGGGCCATCGCCGGCGATTTCGGCACTTTGCGGCGGCTCCCCCGCATCATCTCAGCCATCGTCGGTGGCGACGACACGGTGCTGACGGGCGTGATCCGCATCTTCGAGCGCGAGGGCCTGCACATCGTCGGCATCGGCGATGTCGCGCCGGAACTGCTGATTGGCCTCGGTCCCCAGGGCCGGCGCAAGCCGGACACCGCGGCGAAGGAAGCGACCGACTCTGCTGCTGCCGCCGTCAAGGCTCTTGGCCATCTCGATGTCGGCCAGGCGGCCGTGGCGCTCGGCCGCCGGGTCGTCGCGATCGAAGGCGCCGAGGGCACGGACGCGATGCTGACGCGCGTCGCCGAACTGCGCGCGATCGGCCGCATCGGCCGCGGCGATCATGTCGGCGTGATGTTCAAGGGGGCCAAAACGAGCCAGGACCTGCGCGTCGACCTGCCGACCATAGGCCCGCAGACTGTCAAGTTCGCCGCAGACGCCGGCCTTGCCGGCATCGCCGCCGAGGCGGGCCGGGTGGTGATGGTCTCGCGCGACGAGACGCTGGCTCTCGCCGACGAGCGCGGTCTGTTCATCGCCGGCGTTCCGTCATCGAAGGCTGTGCCGTGGCCGAACGCTTGAACCGGAGCCCGAGCCTTCGGGTGTTCCGCGCCGGAAGGGCAGGGCCGTGAGCACGCGGGAGATCGACATGCCGGAGACGAACCCGCCGCACCGTGTGCCGCTTGAGGGCCGCCCGCTGCGCCTCTTCATCGTGGCCGGCGAGGAATCCGGCGATCAACTCGGCGCGGCGTTGATCCGCGCGCTGCCCGGCGTGATCGACGGTCCGGTGGAGTTCGCCGGCATCGGCGGCGAGCGCATGGCGCGGGCCGGCGTCGCCTCGCTGTTTCCGCTGTCCGATATCGCCGTGATGGGCATGACGGAGGTGCTCGCGCGCCTGCCGACGATTCTGCGCCGCATCCGGGAGGCGGCGGATGCGGCGATTGCCGCCGAGCCGGATGCGGTCATCATCATCGACAGCCCAGACTTCACCCACCGGGTGGCGAAGCGCATCCGCAAGGCCCGGCCGGATCTGCCGATCGTGGACTATGTCAGCCCGTCGGTGTGGGCGTGGCGGCCCGGCCGGGCGCGCAAGATGGCGGCCTATGTCGACCACCTGCTGGCGATCCTGCCGTTCGAGCCCGACGCGCATCGCCGCCTCGGCGGCCCGCCGTGCACCTATGTCGGCCACCCGCTGCTCGATCATCTGGCCGAGTTGCGCCCGGCCCCCGGCGAGCGGGCGCGGCTCGGCGACGGTCCGCCGGTTCTGCTCGTCCTGCCCGGCAGCCGGCGCAGCGAAGTGTCGCGCCTCATGGAGGATTTCGGCCGGACACTGCCGCTGATCGTCGCTCGGACCGGGCCGCTTGAGGTGCTGCTGCCCGCGGTTCCCCATCTCGCCGACCGGATCGAGGCGGAGACCGCCGGCTGGCCGGTCAAGCCGGTCGTGGTGCGCGGCGAAGCCGGCAAGCGCGCGGCATTCCGGCGCGCCCACGCCGCGCTCGCGGCGTCCGGCACCGTGTCGCTGGAACTCGCACTCGCCGGGGTTCCGATGGCGATCGCCTACCGGCTCGATGCGATCTACCGCCAGCTCAAGAAGCTGAACCGGGTGCTGAAGCTCGCCAGGGTCGGCTCGATGGTGCTGCCGAACATCATACTCGGCGAGAACGTGGTGCCGGAATTTCTCGACGACGACGCGGCGCCTGAGAAGCTTGCCGATGCGGTCGTGCCGCTCTTGTCGGACAGCCCCGAGCGGCGGCGGCAGGTCGAAGCCTTCGCCACGCTCGATACGGTCATGCGGCTCGAAGGCGGCATTTCCCCAAGCCGCAAGGCGGCCGAAGTCGTGGCGGACGTGCTGCACCGCCGTTGAAGCGGGTCTGCGGGGCGCGAGCGAGATCCCGCGACGCCGGGACTTAGAGCGCTTTCCGATCTGATGGAATCATCAGATCGACGAGAAATCGCTCCAGATTCAAAAGCTTGAGCATATCCTTGTCGTTCAGATCGGCTCGATCTGAACGGGTTATGCTCCAGGAATTCAGGACATCGGGATGGGTTGCGGCGGGGCGCAAAAGAAAACGGCCGGGATCGCTCCCGGCCGTGTGTTGGTCCATGCCTGACGGCGCCGTCTCAGCGGCGCTGGGTGATCGGCACGTAGTCGCGGGTGCTGGCGCCGGTATAGAGCTGGCGCGGACGGCCGATGCGCTGGCTCGGATCCTCGACCATCTCGTTCCACTGCGAAATCCAGCCGACCGTGCGCGCGAGCGCAAACAGCACGGTGAACATGGTCGTGGGGAAGCCGAGGGCGCGCAGCGTGATGCCGGAATAGAAATCGATGTTCGGGTAGAGCTTCTTCTCGACGAAATAATCGTCGCTGAGGGCGATGCGCTCCAGCTCCAGCGCGACCTGAAGCAGCGGATCGTCCTTGTGGCCGAGCTCGCCGAGCACTTCATGGCAGGTCTTCTGCATGATACGCGCGCGCGGGTCGTAGTTCTTGTAGACGCGGTGACCGAAGCCCATCAGACGGAACGGATCGTTCTTGTCCTTGGCGCGGGCGATGAACTCCGGAATGCGATCGACGGTGCCGATCTGCTGGAGCATGTTCAGCGCGGCTTCGTTGGCCCCGCCGTGAGCCGGTCCCCACAGGCAGGCGATGCCGGCGGCGATACAGGCGAACGGGTTGGCGCCGGAGGAGCCGGCGAGCCGGACCGTCGAGGTCGAGGCGTTCTGCTCGTGGTCGGCGTGCAGGGTGAAGATGCGGTCCATCGCGCGGGCGAGGATCGGGTTCACCTTGTATTCCTCGCACGGCACGGCAAAGCACATGTGCAGGAAGTTCGAGGCGTAGTCGTATTCATTGCGCGGATAGATGAACGGCTGGCCGACATGGTACTTGTAGGCCATCGCCGCGATCGTCGGCATCTTCGCGATCATGCGAAGGCTTGCGATCATCCGCTGCTGCGGATCGGAGATGTCGGTCGAGTCGTGATAGAACGCGGAGAGCGCACCGACGACACCGACCATGAC
Organism: Pseudoxanthobacter soli DSM 19599; assembly: GCF_900148505.1. Classification (NCBI taxonomy): domain Bacteria; kingdom Pseudomonadati; phylum Pseudomonadota; class Alphaproteobacteria; order Hyphomicrobiales; family Segnochrobactraceae; genus Pseudoxanthobacter; species Pseudoxanthobacter soli. The sequence continues at coordinate 110,464 of NZ_FRXO01000010.1, forward strand.
CGCCATCGGGTGGGCGTCGCGGCGGAAGCCGGAGAAGAAGCGGCTCATCTGCTCGTGGATCATCGTGTGGTAGGTCACACGATTGACGAAGTCGGCCTTCTCCGCCGCGGTCGGCAGCTGGCCGTAGAGCAGCAGGTAGCAGGTCTCAAGGAAATCGCCGTGTTCGGCGAGCTGTTCGATCGGGTAGCCGCGATAGAGCAGCACGCCCTCGTCGCCGTCGATATAGGTGATGTGGCTTTCGCAAGAAGCCGTCGAGGTGAAGCCGGGATCATAGGTAAAACGGCCGGTCGAACCATAGAGCTTCGAGATGTCGATGACATCCGGGCCGATAGAGCCGCTCTTTATCGGGAATTCCCAGCTTTTCCCATCGATCGTCAGCGTCGCTGTCTTATCACTCATCGCGCCTACCTCTTTCGAACACGCCGTTCGCAGGATTCCAAGGGCTGGAATCGAGTTCGCCTGGATCCCCAAAGATTTGGAAGGACTTATGCGGGCAGGGGAGCGGGCGAGGCGGAAATTGATGGTACCGCAGCTTGGGTATCTTATTTGTGGCAGTGCCGCAAGCGCACACCGCGGTGCGGCACTGCAACCTTCGGGGGGCTCAGGCGGCCTGATCGGCGATGCGTACGAGGCTTTCTTCCCGGCCGAGGACCGCAAGGACGTCGAAAATGCCCGGAGAGGTGGAGCGACCCGTCAGCGCGGCACGCAAAGGTTGGGCGACCTTGCCGAGCTTGAGGCCATGGGCCTCGGCATAGGCGCGCACCGCGCCTTCGGTCGCCGCCGCATCCCAAGCCGGCAGGGCGGCGAAGGCGGCATGGAGATCGCCAAGCAGCGCCCGCGCATCGCCCGCCAGGAGCCCCGCCGCCTTCTCGTCGAGCGCCAGCGGACGATCGGCCCACAGGAACGATGCGCTGTCGAGCAGTTCCGCCAAAGTCTTGGCGCGCTCCTTCAGTCCGGGCAGCGCGGCGCGGATCTGCGCGGAGAGTTCCGGCGTCATGCGGGCAGCGAGTTCCGGCCCGCCGGGCAGGTAGGGCAGGGTCTCGATGAAGATCGCGAACAGCGCGTCGTCGTCCGTGGCGCGCAGATAGTGGCCGTTGAGGTTCTCGAGCTTGGCGAAGTCGAAGCGCGAGGGCGACCGGCCGATGGCGTCGAGGTCGAACCACGCGCTCATCTCCTCGGTCGACATGATCTCGGTGTCGCCGTGGCTCCAGCCGAGGCGGACGAGATAGTTGCGCATCGCCGCCGGCAGGTAGCCCATGGCGCGATAGGCGTCGACGCCGAGCGCGCCGTGGCGCTTGGAAAGCTTGGCGCCGTCCGGACCGTGGATCAGCGGAATGTGGGCCATCACCGGAACGTGCCAGCCGAGCGCCTGATAGAGAATGGTCTGGCGGGCGCCGTTGGTCAGGTGGTCGTCGCCGCGGATGATGTGGGTCACGCCCATGTCGTGGTCATCGACCACGACGGACAGCATGTAGGTCGGCGTGCCGTCCGAGCGCAGGATGACGAAATCGTCGAGGTCCTTGTTCGGGAAGGCGACGCGGCCCTGCACCTGGTCGTCCACCACCGTCTCGCCGTCCTGCGGCGACTTGATGCGGATCACCGGCTTCACGCCGGTGGGCGCTTCCGCGGGCAGGCGGTCGCGCCAGCGGCCGTCATAGCGCGGCGGGCGTCCCTCGGCGCGGGCGGTCTCGCGCATCTCCACCAGTTCCTCGGGCGTCGCATAGCAGTGATAGGCCCGGCCCGCGGCGACCAGGCCCTCGGCCACCTCGCGGTGGCGCCCGGCACGGGCGAACTGGAAGACCGGATCGCCGTCCCAGTCGATGCCGAGCCACTTCAATCCGTCGATGATCGCGTCGATCGCGGCATCCGTGGAGCGTTCGCGGTCGGTGTCCTCGATGCGCAGCAGCATCTTGCCGCCGGTGTGGCGGGCATAAAGCCAGTTGAACAGCGCCGTGCGGGCGCCGCCGATGTGCAGGAAGCCGGTCGGCGACGGAGCGAAGCGGGTGATGACGGTCTCGGTCATCCGTGTCCTCGAACGAGCAGGGGGCGCAGAGAACGCGCGGAAAGGCTGCGGGCGCGAACGCCACCCGGCATGGGCGCGGCGGATGGCGGTCGGCGCGCGTTCCTGTAGCATGGCTTGGCCGGCGCGCCAAAGATGCGGGAACGCGGCCCTGCATCGCGGCCGGCGCACCGCAGCCCGGGTGGCACATGACCGTCGGCGAGGGGGAGGCAGCAGCGGGCTCGACCGGGCGGCAGCGCATCCGGTGGCGACCGCGTGCGCGGACGAACCCGGCGGCGATCGCGCGGTGGCTGTCGCGGTCGTTCGAGACGGATATCGAGGCCGGATGCGGCTTTCTCTGGCTGCCGGTCGCACTCTCGCTCGGCATCTGGGCCTATTTCGCGGCGCCCCTCGAGCCGCCACAGTGGCTTGCCCCGGCTGTCGCCCTCATTGCGGCCTTTGTCGCGTTTGTCGTCCGTCGCGCCCCCGTCGTCTTCGTGCTCGCGGCGGCCGTCTCGTCCGTCGCCCTCGGCGCGGCGATGGCGCAATGGGAGGTCGCCCGCAGCGCCGCCCCGGTATTGGCGCGGGAACGGACCGTCGCCGTCGAAGGCTATGTGTTGCGCGCCGAGCCGCGCGAGGCCGGCCGCGTCCGTTTCGTCGTGGCGGTGACGAGCTTCGGCGAGGGCGGCGAGCGCCGTCCGCCGCCGGCGCGGGTCATGGTCACCGCGGCGGCAGCCCGCGCGCCGGTCGGGGCCGGGGAGGGCGTCCGCTTTCTCGCGCGTCTTCAGCCGCCGCGCGGTCCCGATCTGCCGGGCGGCTACGATCCCGCGCGTTCTCTCTATCTGCAGGGCATCGGCGCTAGCGGATTCGTGCTTGGGGCCGTCGAGCCGGTCTCGCTGCCGCCTCCCGCTTCGCGTGCGATGGCGTGGCGGCTGAAGGCGGCCGAAACCCTCGACGACGTCCGTACCGCCATCGCGGTCCGCATCCGCGCGGCGTTGCCCGGCCCCGCCGGTGAAATCGCGGTCGCGCTTCTCGTCGGCGAGCGTGGCGGCATTCCCCGCGAGATCGAGGACGACATGCGCACGAGCGGCCTCACCCACGTGCTGTCGATCTCCGGCCTGCACATGACGCTCGTCGCCGGCACGCTGATCGTGGCGCTGCGGGCGATGCTCGCCGCGATTCCGGGTTTGGCGCTGCGGTTCCCGATCAAGCGGTGGGCGGCCGCGGCGGCGCTGCCGGCCACGGCGGCCTATCTCGCGCTGTCGGGGGGTGATCTCGCCACCCAGCGCTCGTTCGTGATGATCGCGGTGGCGCTGCTCGCGGTCATCGTCGAGCGGCCGGCGATCACGCTGCGCTCGGTCGCGGTCGGCGCGCTCGTGGTTCTGTTGATCCAGCCATCCGCCGTGCTCAATCCCGGCTTCCAGATGTCGTTCGCCGCCGTGATCGCGCTCGTCGCCGCGTTCGGCTGGTGGCAGCGGCGGCGCCGTACGCCGGACGATGACGACGACGCGGTGCCCGTCTCCCGGTTTCGCCGGATTACCCGCGCTCTCCTGCTCGGGGCCGCGGCGCTTGCGGTCACCTCCGTCATCGCCGGCATCGCCTCGGGTCCGATCGCGGCCTACCATTTCCACCGCGCGGCACCGCTCGGGCTCGTCGCGAACCTGATCGCGATGCCGGCGGTCTCGGTGGTGGTGATGCCGATGGGCGTGGCCGCCTTCGCGCTGATGCCGTTCGGGCTGGAAGCCCTGCCGCTCACGCTGATGGGGTTCGGCATCGATTTCATGACCGCCGTCGCCACGCGGGTCGCGGCGTGGACGGGCTCGGCCGGCGATGTCGGCCGCCTGCCGTTCTGGACGGTGATGTTCATGGTCGCCGCGCTGCTCTGGGGCGCCATCGCCGAGGGCGCCTGGCGCGTGCTCGCTCTGGTGCCGCTCGGGCTCGCCGTCGCCGCATTCCTTCTGTTCCGCCCGCCGGATGTCCTCGTCACGGCGGACGGGCGCGCGGCGGCCTTGCGTCAGGCGGACGGGCGGCTTGCGATCGTCGCCGGCCGGGACGGCCGCCGCGCCGTCGAGACGTGGCTCTCGGCCGACGGCGACGTGCGCCTGCCGCGCGATCCGTCGCTTGCCGGCGCCGCGCGCTGCGATCCTCTGGGCTGCGTGATCGTCGCCACGCCTCCCGGCGCCGCGGAGGCGGTCTCCCTCAGCCTCGCCGCCTCGCCCGCCGCGGTGCCGGACGATTGCCGCCACGCCACCATCCTCGTCGCGCCGGTGACGGTGGCGCGCGAGGACTGCGCATCGCCGCGGTTCGTGATCGACCGCAGCTTCCTCGCCCGAACGGGAGCCGTCACATTGACCTTCCCCGACGGTGACCTGACGGTTCCGCCGGTTGTCGAAGCCGCATTGCCCGGCGGCGAGCGGCCGTGGACGCGCCACCTGCGGCCGTGAGCGGCGACGGGGGGAATACCGGCTTTTAAGCTTGTCCGGTGCAAGCTGCGGCGACGACACCCCCGCTCCGGACGAGGCTTGCCCGATGGCCCGCTCAGTGCCCGCTTCACTTGCCGCCGCGCCCCTCGTGATCGCCGCTCCCGACCTGATGGCCGCGGTGGCGGGCTGGCTGTCGCGCCTCGGCGGCGAACGCCGGCTCTCCGCGAACACGCTCGAAGCCTACGAGCGCGACGTGCGCCACTGGCTTTCGTTCCTGGCGGATCATCTCGGCGGCGCGCCGAGCATCAAGGATCTCGGCGATCTCCGGCCCGCCGATATCCGCGCCTTCCTCGCCCGGCGGCGGCAGGCGGACGGCGTCGGCGACCGCACCATGGCCCGCGCGCTCGCCTCGCTGCGTTCGTTCGCCGGTTATCTGGAGCGCCATCACGGCGTCAACGGCGCCGCCATGAGGGCCGTCTCCGGGCCGCGGGCGAAGCCCGGGCTTCCGAAGGCGCTTCCGGTGGCGGATGCGCTCCGGCTCGCTGACGATGCCGGGATGCTGGAGGACGAGCCGTGGGTCGCCGCCCGCGACGGCGCCGTGCTGATGCTGCTCTATGGCGCCGGCCTGCGCATCGGCGAGGCGCTGGCGCTGACCGACGACGATCTCGCCGGTTCGGGCGGCGTGCTGCGCGTCACCGGCAAGGGCGGCAAGACGCGGCTCGTGCCCCTGCTGCCGGCGGTCGCGGCGGCGGTCGCGGACTACCGCCGCCAGCGGCCGTTCCCTGTCGAACCGGGTGAACCCGCCTTCCGCGGCGTCAAGGGCGGGCCGCTGTCGCCGCGCATCGTGCAGCGCGCCATGGAGCGGCTGCGCGGCGCGCTCGGCCTGCCGGAGACGGCCACACCCCATGCCCTCCGGCATTCGTTCGCGACGCACCTGCTCTCTGCCGGCGGCGACCTGCGCACCATCCAGGAACTGCTCGGTCACGCCAGTCTGTCGACGACCCAGGTCTACACCGCCGTCGAGCCTGCCCGCCTGCTCGAGGTCTACCGGCGCGCGCATCCGCTCGCCGGGCTGGTGCCGGCCAACGGCGGAGACGCTTCGCCGCCCGCCAGATCGTTGGCAGACAAATCATTGAAGCGAAAGGCCGTTCCGCCAGCGTCGACCAAGGAAAAGGGGGGTGCGCGCCCGCGACGCACCGGTTGAGAAAAAGTGTGGCGCCGCGTCTTCTCCCATCGTCGCGGATCGACCGCATGTCTGCCGCCAAGCTCTTGAATCCGGTGCTGTTCCCCGGTCGCGGCGGCGGCCGGCCGATCGGCCGTCCTCGTGGACGCAGCGTCGCGTTCCGCACTGCGACTTTCATGTGCTTGCCCAATTTCTGAGCCGCGACGCTTCCCATGACGGGTGGCCCCCGCTACCTTGGTTCTGCTCTCGTGCTCGTCGCTGTGGGGCGCGCTCGGGGAGATCGTTTGGATATCCGGCGGGGGGATGCCGGCCTGGACGTTCGCGAACCGGCAGCGCCGGTCAGCGCGTCGAAGCCGGCCTGATCTTTGCGGGGTCTCCGGGCGGTTTCAATGAAAAGGAAATCCTTCCTTCCACGCGGGGCTTCATGTCGATCCTGGCTGCTCTACATCACGTTACCAGCTACACCTACGACAAACCGATCTCCCTCGGCCCGCAGGTCATCCGCCTGCGCCCGGCGCCGCACTGCCGCACCAAGGTGCCGGCCTATTCGTTGAAGGTTTCGCCGGAAAATCACTTCGTCAACTGGCAGCAGGACCCGTTCGGCAACTGGCTGGCCCGGTACGTGTTCCCGGAGAAGACCGACCATTTCCGCATCGAGGTCGATCTTCTCGCCGCGCTTGAAGTCTATAATCCGTTTGATTTCTTCATCGAGGAATATGCCGACAAGTTCCCGTTCACCTACGCGCCTCAGCTCGCCGAGGAACTGACGCCCTATCTGGTCAAGGAGCCGGGGGGCGAGCGCTTCCAGGCCTTCGTCGATTCGATCCCGCGCGAGCCCGTCGGCACCGTCGATTTCCTGGTGGCACTGAACCAGCGCATCCAGCGCGCCATCAGCTACACCATCCGCATGGAACCGGGCGTGCAGGAACCGGACGAGACCCTGGCACTCGCCTCGGGCTCGTGCCGCGATTCCGGCTGGCTTCTCGTGCAGGTGCTGCGCCATCTCGGCCTCGCCGCGCGGTTCGTGTCCGGCTATCTCATCCAGCTGAAGCCCGACATCATCGCGCTCGACGGCCCGGCCGGCACCACCTACGACTTCACCGATCTCCATGCCTGGGCGGAAGTCTACATCCCCGGCGCCGGGTGGATCGGCCTAGATGCCACCTCGGGCCTGTTCGCCGGCGAGGGCCACCTGCCGCTCGCGGCGACGCCGCATTATCACTCGGCCGCCCCCCTCAGCGGCGCGACCGACCCGGCGGAAGTCACGTTCGACTTCGACATGAAGGTGACCCGCGTCGCCGAGGCGCCGCGCGTTACCCTGCCGTTCTCCGACGAGGCCTGGCAGGCGCTCGACGCCCTCGGCGAGAAGGTCGATGCCGATCTCAAGGCGAACGATGTGCGCCTCACCATGGGCGGCGAACCGACCTTCATTTCCATCGACGACTACGAGGGCGCGGAGTGGAACACCTCCGCCGTCGGCCCGACCAAACGCGAGAAGGCCGACGAACTGATCCACCGTCTGCGCACCTCGTTCGCGCCCGGCGGCTTCCTGCATTACGGGCAGGGCAAGTGGTATCCGGGCGAATCCCTGCCGCGGTGGACGTTCAGCCTCTACTGGCGCAAGGACGGCAAGCCGATCTGGCGCAACCCCGACCTGTTCGCGCGGGAGGTGCCGACCAGCCCCGCCACCGTCGATCAGGCGCGGCAGGTCGTCGAGGGTATCGCCGAGCGCCTCGGCTTCGAGCCCGACTATGCCGTGCCGGCCTACGAGGACCCCGCCCACTGGATCCTCAAGGAAGCCGACCTGCCGGAGAACGTCGACGCGCTCGATTCCAAACTGGAGAACATCGAGGACCGCACCCGCATCGCGCGCACGTTCGAGCGCGGCCTGACCAAGCCCGCGGGCTACGTGCTGCCGGTGCAGCGCTGGAATGCCTCCGCCGGTTCGGGCTGGGTTTCCGAGCGCTGGGGCCTCAGGCGCAAGAAGCTGTTCCTGGTGCCGGGCGATTCGCCGGTCGGCTTCCGGCTGCCGCTCGCCTCGCTGCCGTGGGTGGCGCCGGCGGCGTATCCGCACATCGTGCCGGCCGATCCGTTCGCCGAATATGGCGATCTGCCGGACCCGGACGAGATTGCGCAGGCCTATCAGCAAACCAGCGTCGCCGAGCGCAGGTCGCAGGTTCTGCAGCGGCTCACCTATGGTGCCAGCGTGCGCACGGCGCTCTCCGTCGAGCCGCGCGACGGCAAGCTCTGCGTGTTCATGCCGCCCACCGGCACGCTCGAGGATTATCTCGACCTGCTCGGCGCCGTGGAGACGACTGCCGCCGAACTCGGCCTGCCGGTCCAGATCGAGGGCTATCCTCCGCCGCCCGACGCGCGCGTCAACGTCATCCGTGTCGCCCCCGATCCGGGCGTGATCGAGGTCAACGTCCACCCCGCCGCGAGCTGGCGGGAGGCGGTCAACATCACGACCACGCTCTACGAGGATGCCCGCCAGACCCGCCTCGGCACCGAGAAGTTCTTGACTGACGGCCGCCACACCGGCACCGGCGGCGGCAACCACGTGGTGATCGGCGGTGCGAGCCCGCCGGACAGCCCGTTCCTGCGGCGCCCGGATCTGCTGAAGAGCGTGATCCTCTACTGGCAGCGCCATCCGGCGATGTCGTTCCTGTTCTCGGGCCTGTTCATCGGTCCGACGAGCCAGGCGCCGCGCCTCGACGAGGCGCGCACCGACGTGCTCTACGAACTGGAGATCGCGCTCGGCAGCGTGCCGGCGCCCGGCCAGGGTCCGGTGCCGTTCCCGTGGCTTGTCGACCGGCTGTTCCGCAACCTCCTGACCGACGTCACCGGCAACACCCACCGGGCGGAAATCTGCATCGACAAGCTGTTCTCGCCGGACGGCCCGACCGGACGGCTCGGCCTCGTCGAGTTCCGCTCGTTCGAGATGCCGCCCGATGCCCGCATGAGCCTCGCCCAGCAGCTTCTCATCCGCGCGCTGGTTTCGTGGTTCTGGCAGAATCCGCAGAGCGGACCGCCGGTGCGCTGGGGCACGGCGCTCCACGACCGGTTCATGCTGCCGCACTTCGTCTGGGCCGACTTCCTGGACATCCTCGGCGACCTTCGCCGCGGCGGCTACGACGTCGATCCGTTGTGGTTTGAGGCGCAGCGCGAGTTCCGCTTCCCGTTCTACGGCGCGGTGGAGCACGGCGGCGTCGGCCTCGAACTGCGCCAGGCGCTGGAGCCCTGGCATGTGCTCGGCGAGGAGGGCACCTCCGGCGGCACCGTGCGCTATGTCGATTCCTCGGTCGAGCGCCTGCAGGTCAAGGTCGACGGCTTCAATCCGCAGCGCCACGTCATCGCCTGCAACGGCCGCCGGGTGCCGATGCTGTCGACGGGCACCAACGGCAGCTATGTCGGCGGTGTCCGCTTCAAGGCGTGGCACCCGCCGTCCGGACTGCACCCGACGCTGCCGGTCAACGTGCCGCTGACGTTCGACATCATCGACACCTGGAACAATCACTCCCTCGGCGGCTGCGTGTACTACTCGGCCCATCCGGGCGGCCGGAACTACGAGACCTTCCCGGTGAACAGCTACGAGGCGGAGGCCCGCAGGCTCGCGCGCTTCCAGCATCACGGGTATACCGGTGGCATGGTGATTCCGCCGCCCGAGGAGGCGACCGGTGAATTCCCCGCAACGCTCGATCTCCGGCGTCCGCGGCTGTCGTGAGGCGATGATGTAGGGCGATGACGGCCGGGGCGGGACACAGTTCGAGCGCACGAAAGGCGCGATCCGGCAGGATCGGCAGCCTGGTTGCGAACTATTCCGCCATGCCGGGCGTCTACGACGAGATGGTGGACGCCAACGGGCGTCCCCGTCCGCACTGGGCGGAGTTCATCTCCCAGCTCGAAGGTCTCGGGGCGACGGAACTCGGCCGCCGCTTCGAGGTGGCCGACCGCTCGCTTCGCGATTCGGGCGTGTTCTATCGCGTCTACAATCAGGCCGATGGCGGCGAGCGGGCGTGGCCGCTCTCCCATGTGCCGCTCTTGATGGCGGAGGGCGAGTGGAAGACGCTCGTCGCCGGCCTCATCCAGCGCGCCCGGCTGCTCGAGGCGGTGCTGCAGGATGCCTATGGCCCGGGCAAGCTCGTGTCCGAGGGCATCATTCCGGCGGCGGCCCTTGCCGGCAGCCCGGAATTCCTGCGGCCGATGGTGGGCATCGAGCCGCTCGGCGGCCGGCATCTGCGCATCTATGCCGTCGATCTCGGCCGCGGGCCGGACGGCAAGTGGTGGGTGCTGGGCGACCGCACCCAGGCGCCCTCCGGCGCAGGCTACGCGCTCGAAAACCGGCTCGCGCTGTCGCGCGCGCTGCCCGATGTCTACCGTTCGCTCCATGTGGAGCGGCTGGCGCCGTTCTTCCAGGCATTCCGTGCCGGCCTCACCTCGCAGGTCCAGCGCGAGGATGCCCGTCTCGGGCTGCTCACGCCCGGTCCCCTCAACGAGACCTATTTCGAGCACGCCTATCTCGCGCGCTATCTCGGCTTCCTCCTGGTGGAGGGCGGCGACCTGACGGTGCGCGACGGCACCGTCTACATCCGCACCGTCGCCGGCCTCAAGCGTGCCGATGCGCTGCTGCGCCGCCTCGACGGCGACTTCGCCGATCCCCTGGAACTGAACGCCCGCTCCCATATCGGCGTCGCCGGTCTCGTCGATGCCGTGCGCCACGGCACGGTGCTCGTCGCCAATTCGCTCGGCTCCGGGCTCGCCGAATCCCGGGCGCTGATGAGCTTCCTGCCGGCGCTCGGCGGCGCCGTGCTCGGCGAAAGCCTCGCCCTACCGAACGTCGCGACCTGGTGGTGCGGCCAGCCGGCCGAGCGCGAGGTGGTGAAGGCGGGGCTGGACCGCATGGCGGTCGCCCCGGCATTCGGCGCGCGCCTGCCGGGCTTTCCCTCCTCGTTCGGGGCCGTACTCGGCGCCCGGCTCGACGCGAAGGCGCGCCGGGACCTCCTCGAACTGATCGATCGCCGCGGCGTCGACGTGGTCGGGCAGGAGGTGGTGAAGCTCTCCACCATGCCGGTGTGGAGCAAGGGCAAGCTGGAGCCCAGACCCTTCATCCTGCGCGTGTTCGTGGCCGCGACGCCGGAAGGCTGGACGGTGATGCCCGGCGGCTTCTGCCGCATCTCCAACGACAAGGACGCCCGCGCCGTCACCATGCAGCAGGGCGGCTCGTCCGCCGACGTCTGGGTTCTGGCGGACGCGCCGGTGCCGGAATCCTCGCTGCTGCCGACCGCCGACCGCATGCCGGTGCGCCGCACCACCGGGGCGCTGCCGAGCCGCGCCGCCGACAACCTGTTCTGGCTCGGGCGCTATCTGGAGCGTGCCGAGGCGACGCTGCGGCTGGTGCGGGCCATGACCGGGCGCCTCGGAGACGTCGGCACCTCCGACCGCATCAGCCATCGCGTCGTGGCGCTTCTGGAGGGGCTGGACGCGGTGCCGGTCGGCCTCGCTCTCACCAACCATGCCGGGGCCGCCGCCGCCGCGCTGGCCCGCCGCGATCTCGGCGGCACCGTGCCCGTGCTGGTGGAGAACGCCCGCCGGACGGCCTCCGTCATCCGCGACCGGCTGTCGCCGGACGCGTGGCGCGTGCTCACCGAGACCGAGGCCCTGTTCGCCAGCAACGATCCGCTGCCGATCCTGGTGGAGGGCGATGCGTTCGAGCGCACCAATGCCGCGCTGACGATGATCGCGGCGTTCTCAGGCCTCGCCCAGGAGAACATGAACCGCTCCACCGGGTGGCACTTCATGGAAGTCGGGCGCCGCCTGGAGCGGGCGCTGGCGACGTCGATGTTCGTGCGCCATTTCGCGGTGCCGAACGCCTCGGCGCGCTGGCTCGACATCCTGCTCGAACTCGCCGACAGCCAGATCACCTATCGCACGCGCTATATCCTGGCCGCCGCCCGCGCGCCGGTGGTGGACCTCGTCACCCTCGATCCGGGCAACCCGCGGTCCGTCGCCTTCCAGGTCGAGGCGATGGTCGATCATCTGGCGACGCTGCCGGGCCTCGACGACGGCGGGCTGATCAGCGAGCCGGTGCGGATCGCCAAGCGCCTGCAGGCGGAACTCGTCACGGCGGATGCCGCCTCCCTTTCCATCGACGAACTCATCGGCATCGAGGGCCGGCTGATGGAATTGTCGAACGAGATCTCCCACCGCTATTTTACCCACCGCAACCTGCCCGGCAGCACCTGGGACAGCCTCGGCTGACGACAGGGCGACGGGCCGGGCAGTCCGGTCGGGCGGGAACCGCTTCGCATGCTCTACGACATCCGCCACGTCACGAACTACGCCTACGGCACGCCGACGCCGTTCGCCCGCCACGTGCTCAGGCTGATGCCGTGCGACCGTGACGGTCTGAAGGTCCGCTCGCGCGCGCTCGTCATCGAGCCGACACCGACCGAGCGCGAGGACGTGACGGACTTCTTCGGCAACGCGCTCACCACCATCGCCATCGACGAGGCCCACGAGAAGCTCGTGGTGACTATGGTCGCCCGGATCGAGGTCGACCAGCCGGACCTGCCCGCGCCGGAGACGACGCCGGACCTCCTCGCCATCCGCGAACTCGCCTATGCCGCATCGGACCTCGGCGGGCTTTCACCGGCCCACTATGTGTTCCCGAGCCGCCGCATCCCGCTGGAACCTCAGATCCGCGCCTACGCCGCCGAGAGCGTGGTGCCCGGCCGGCCGATCCTCGAAGCGGTGCTGGAGTTCAACAACCGCTTCATCGAGGACTTCGTCTACGAGCCGGGGGCGACGGATGCCGATACGCCCCCGGCCGTCTCCTTCGAGATGCGCCGCGGTGTCTGCCAGGATTTCGCGCATGTGATGATCTCCGGCCTGCGCGGGCTCGGGGTGCCCGCGGCCTATGTCTCCGGCTATCTGCGCACCATCCCGCCGCCGGGAGTCGCACGGCTTCAGGGGGCGGACGCGATGCATGCGTGGGTCGCGGTCTGGTGCGGGCCGGATGCGGGCTGGATCGGGCTCGATCCCACCAACGGCGTGCCGGCGGGCCTGGACCACATCGTGCTCGCCATCGGCCGCGACTATGCCGACGTGGCGCCGGTTGAAGGCGTGATCGTCACCTCCGGCGGCCAGCATCTCGGCGTCGCGGTGGACGTGATCCCGGTCGAGGAGGCCCCACGCGGGCGCGAGGACGTGGAGAAGGCGCCGGAGCCGCCGGCGGCCGCGCCCGCGGCCCGTCCCGCGCCCTGAACCCGCCGCCATCCCCGGCCCCGTTCATGAAGGTTACCGCCGTCAGCGGTTTGTTAACCTTATTCATGGCTAATCGAGGTGGTGGAAGGATCGGCTCAAGCTTTTGAGTCCGGTGCGCTTTCCGCCCGGGAGACGCTTCGGGTAAAGGCCGGGGCCCGCTATCCGCACCATCGTCTGGCACAGGGGCCTTGATGCGTCACGCGCTCAGCATCTTCATAGCGCTTGCCGTGTCGGCGTGTGCCATGCCCTACGGACCGGGGCACGATCCGCAGACGGCGACTATGGCGCGCGAGGTGCCGGCGACCCAGGCGATCGTGCTGCCGCCGCCAGGCGGTCCGGCGGTCGTCGGCGTCATCGAGACGCGCTTCTCCAACGCCATCGAGCAGAAGGTTGTCATCGCCAACACCGATGCGCTCGAAGGCGAGAACTACATCCAGGTGAAGATGTACGGCCCGGTCGGCTACGGCGCGGGCGACAATTCCCTGTCTGCGGATCGCCCGATGGTCGGCGATATCCAGCGCGAGATGCTCAAGGCATTTCCCGGCGTCGGCATGTTCGTCGCCTCGACCTACATGCAGAACTTCTACGGGCCGTTCAATTATGCGGTGGGCCGGCGCGGCCGCACCACCTGCATCTATGGCTGGCAGACCATCCGGCCGCCGGTGAACAAGTTCATGGCGCCGAGCAGCCGCGGCTGGCTCACCCTGCGCGTGCGGCTCTGCCGCGTGGGCGTGACCGAGGACAAGCTCCTCGCCTTCCTCTACGGCCTGACCGTCAACAGCTACTTCCTGCCGACGAACTGGAATCCCTACGGCCCCGCACCGGACGTGCCGGAGGATGTCGGCAAGCTCGGCGCGCCGATGCTGCCGGTGCCGCAGGGCTCCAATCCCTATTATACCGAGGGTCCGCTGGACCCGCGGCTCGGCCGGGTGCTGCCGCCCGCGCCCGTCGCCTCGTCCCGCGCGCCGCGCGCCGCGGTCACGGCGGCGACGGCGGCGCGCCAGCCTGTGACGCAGGAGCCGCTGCCAGGGGCTGTTCTCGTGCCGGTGCCCGGCGTGGCTGCGGGCGCGCCCGGTCCGGGCGCCGCTCCGGCGGCTCAGCAGGCGCCGGCCATCGAGGCTCCGCCGGCTCTTCCCGACAGAGGTTCGCCGGGCAGCAAGGGGCCGGTTTCGGCCGTCGACAACGCCACCGGGTTCGGCGTCAGCGGTCCGGCCCCGCCGGCGGAGGCGGATGCGCCTGCGCCGACGGGCACGCCGAGCTGGCCCGCCGCTCCGACCGGCACGGCCGCGGGCAGCGGCGCCGCGACCACGTCGTCCGGCATCCGCGTCGTCGGCTCGCCCCCGGCGGCGCCGGCTGGCGGCCCGCTGCAGCTGCCGAGCGCCATCGGCCCCGCGCAATGACGGCGTTCGGCCGCGCGACCATGCGTGCCGGGCGCTGCGGTTGAGCAATTGGCAAACAAGCCGGGTTATCGTGCACGGCGCCAGAGCGCTTTCCGATCGGACAGGAACCATCCGATCGAAAGGAATCGCTTCGGATTCAAGGGCTTGAGCATATCCGTCCGATTCGGATCGGTTCGATCCGAACGGGATAGGGTCCAGCGGCGGCGGTCAGGGCGGTTCGTGCGCGCCGCACCGGGCAAGGCGCGGCTTGAGCGTGGTGCGAAACCGTGCGAAGCCGTTGGCCGGCAGGGGTTTTCGTCGCCGGAGCGTGGGCGGTGCCGTGCCCCGGGCGGCTTAAGACGTGGGCGCATCCGGCGATCGGGTGCATTGGGGACGTGAAAAGGCCATGACGAAGGCATTCGCCACGCTGGCATGGGGCCTCACCACGGTGGTCGTGCTGTTTCTCATCACGCAGCCGATCAGCCTGCAGGCCCATCTCATCGTGGGAATCATCGTCGTGCTGGTGCTCACGGCGATCAAATGGTTTCCCTCGGTCGGCCTTCGCCGCCAGGTGTTCCTCGCGCTCGGCACCACCATCATCCTGCGTTATGTCTACTGGCGCAGCACCAGCACCATTCCGCCGATCAACCAGCCCGAGAACTTCATTCCCGGTGTGATCCTCTACATCTTCGAGATGTACAGCGTGCTGATGCTGGCGCTCAGCCTGTTCACGGTGGCCGATCCGACCGCGCGCAAGCCGGCGCCGCCGCCCGCGCCGGAGACGGCCCCGAGCGTCGACATCTTCATCCCGACCTATAACGAGGACGAGATCTTGCTGGCGACGACGGTCGCGGCCGCCGTGGCGCTCGACTATCCGAAGGACCGGCTCAAGGTCTATCTGCTCGACGACGGCGGCACGGACCAGAAGTGCAATTCCAGCAACGCGGCCGCGGCGCTCGAGGCGCAGCAGCGGCGGGTGGCGTTGCAGAAGATGTGCGCCGATCTCGGCGCCACCTACCTGACGCGCGCGCGCAACGAGCACGCCAAGGCCGGCAATCTCAACGCCGCGCTGGAGAAGACCAACGGCGATCTGGTGGCCGTGTTCGACGCCGATCACTGCCCGACGCGCGATTTCCTCCAGAACACCGTCGGCTTCTTCGTCGCCGATCCGAAGCTGTTCCTGGTGCAGACGCCCCACTTCTTCATCAATCCGGATCCGCTGGAGCACAATCTCAACACCTTCGAGAGGATGCCGTCCGAGAACGAGCAGTTCTACGGCATGGTGCAGCGCGGGCTGGACCGGTGGGACGCCTCGTTCTTCTGCGGCTCGGCGGCGCTGCTGCGGCGTCAGGCGCTGAAGATCACCAACGGCTTCTCCGGCGTCAGCATCACCGAGGACTGCGAGACCGCGCTCGAACTGCACGCTCAGGGCTGGCACAGTGTCTACCTCGAGAAGCCGATGATCGCGGGCCTCCAGCCCGAGACCTTCGCGAACTTCATCGGCCAGCGCTCCCGCTGGGCGCAGGGGATGCTGCAGATCCTGATCCTGAAGAATCCGATCGGCCGGCCCGGCCTGACGCTGGCGCAGCGGCTCTGCTACATGACCAATCCGCTGTTCTGGCTGTTTCCGATCGGCCGGCTCGTCTTCCTTATTTCGCCGCTGCTCTATCTGTTCTTCGGCCTGCAGATTTTCTCGTCGTCCGGCGGTGAATTCTTCGCCTACACGTTCACGTACATGATCGTGAACATGATGATTCAGAACTACCTGTACGGAAAGTACAGGTGGCCCTGGATCTCTGAACTCTACGAATATATCCAGTCGATCTATCTGTTCCGCGCCATCGTCGCGGTCGTGCTCAACCCGCGCAAGCCGACGTTCAAGGTGACGTCCAAGGGCGACACGCTCGACGAGAATCAGGTTTCCGAACTCGCGGCGCCGTACTTCATCATGTTCGCGATCCTGCTCGTCGGCGTCGGCGCCACCGTCTGGCGCATGTACTCCCAGCCCTATCTCTCGGACATCACGATGGTGGTGGGCGGCTGGAACGTGTTCAACCTCCTGATGGCGGCCGCCGCGATCGGCGTGGTGGCGGAGCGGCGCAACCTGCGCCGGGCGCCGCGTGTGGAGATGTCGCGCACCGGCGAACTGGAGTTTGACGGGCAGGTGGTGCCGGCGATGATCGAGGACGGCTCGATGGGCGGCGTGCGGCTGCGGCCGCTCATACCGATGGATCGCGAGCCGGAACGGATGAGCAAGGTCGTGCTGAGGTTCGAGACCAAGTCGGACATCCCCAACGACGGCCTGCCGATGGTGGTGCGCAACGTCGCCCGCGATGGCGAAGGCGTGCATTTCGGCTGCCAGCCGACGCGAGAGAAGCCGGTCCACGTCAAGCTGATCGCCGATCTCGTCTTCGGCGATTCAACGCAGTGGTCGAACTTCCAGCAGCGTCGCCGCAGGACCATCGGCGTGCTGCACGGCACGCTGTTCTATCTGCATCTCGCGGCGTTCCATTCGCTCCGTGGTCTGAGCTACCTGTTGCGCCGCCGTCGCAAGCCGGCCAAGGCACGCGCATGATGCGGCTGCGGAACGAAACACGCATCGACCGGGCACGCGTCACCCGGGTGGCCCGGAGCCGGCTCGCGGCGTTGGTCGCCCGCGCGCGGGGAGCCGCCGCGGTCGTCTTCGTGGTGGGGACCGTCGCGGCGGCGAGTCCGGCGGGTGCGACCGTGGGCACGGACAGCGCCTCGTCTGCCGTCCGTCTGTCCGCAATGGGCATGCCAGTCGCGCTGCCGGCAGCGCTGGCGAATCCGGCGGGAGAAGCAGATCGCGGGCGGCAGTTCGCCCAGGCCGTCGGCGCTCCCCCGTCCGGCGCGTCGGACCAGGCGGCGCCTTCCGGCCCGGATGTCGCGCCGTTCTCGATGTCGCCGACCGACGGCACGCCGACGCCGGGCTCGCAGACCAACGCCGGTGGCGTTCCGCGCGCACCGGACTTCACGCCGACGCGCGACGGCGAGTTCCTGCCGCCGGTCGATGCGCCGCCCGACTCCCCCGCAAGCGGCTCGGACGGATTTTCCCTGCAGCAGGCGTCGCCACCCGCCGCGCCGTCTTCGTCGCCGGGCGAGGACCTGCCGCCGCCGACCGTGACGCCGGCCGCGCCGACCGCAAGGACCGGCACCGGCTCCGCGATGCCGCCGCCGATTCCCTTCGATCTGCCTGTCTCCGGTGGCGGTAGCCCGACGGCATCGCGCGTGTCGCCCGCCGCCGCCCAGCGCATCAACCGATTCCTGCTCGACCGGCCGGACGTGCGGCTGACCGGCGAGATCGATGCCGTTTCCGCGCCGATCTTCCTCACGCCCGCCGAGGCCAGCCAGTCGGCGCGCATATCGGTCGGCTTCGTCAATTCCGTGGTCGTGATGCCCGAAGCATCGCGGCTGGTCGTCTGGGTCAACGGCCAGAAGACCATTGAGGTGCCGATCGAGGCCACCAGCGATCCGCTCTATTTCGAGTTCCCGCTGCCGGCGGGCCTGCTGCGGCCCGGTATGAACCAGGTGCGCATCGGCGCCTCCATGCGCCATCGCGTGGACTGCTCGATCGGCGGGACCTACGAGCTGTGGACGCAGCTCGTGCCCGCGATGACCGGCCTCTCGTTCTCGTCGGGTGCCCAGCCGGTCTCGCGCGTGTCCGACCTGCCGTCCGTCGGCGCCGACGACACCGGCGCCACCCGGATCTACGCGCTGAACACGGGTGCCAGCGACCCGGTGAGCATCGGGCGGATGCTGAAGGCCGCCCAGGTCGCGAGCGTGCTCGGGCGCTTCCGCCATCCGGTCGTGACGGTCGTCGAGTCTCTCGACAAGGTGCCGGTCGCACCGGGGGCCATGGTGCTCGCGGTCGGCACCGTCGCCGACGTGCGGCCGCTGACCTCGGCCGGAGCCTCCGAGGGGGTGAACGGCCCGATCGTCGCGTTCCAGAACGAACCGTCGCGGGGCGTGCCGATCCTCGTGCTGTCCGGTGGCAATGCCGCGCAGGTCGATGCCGCCATCGACCGCCTGAACGCCCTGGTCGAGCGCGACATCAACCAGACACGCGCGGCCGGGCGCCTGCCGTGGCGTGTGCCGGACGTGCCCGCCTATCTCGGCGGCGAAAGCTACACCTTCCGCGAGCTCGGCGTGCCGACGGAGGAGTTCTCCGGCCGCCACTTCAAGACGTCGTTCGAGTTCAACCTGCCACCGGACTTCTATGCCCAGGGCTACGCGAATGTGAACTTCCGCATCGATGCGGCCTACACGCCCGAGGTTCTGGCCGGCAGCACGCTGCAGTTCTACGTCAACGACGAGATCGCGATGACGTTCAACCTGACCAGCACCGATGGCGAATTCCTGCGTCAGCGGCTGATCACGGTGCCGATGAAGAGCTTCCGCCCGGGCACGAACGTCGTCCGGGTCGAGGCCAATCTGGCGACGCGGACCGATCAGGCCTGCCTTCCCGGCACGACGATGAACCAGGCGAAGCGCTTCGTGCTGTTCAACACCTCGCGCCTGATCATTCCGGTGTTCGCCCGCCTCGGCGTTCTGCCGAACCTTGCCGCGTTCTCCGCCAACGGCTTCCCGCTCGGCGTCGGCACCGATCAGCCGGTGGCGGTCTATGTGCCGGGCGGCCAGCCTGCCGCCGGTGCCGCCGCGACGCTGATGGCGAAACTCGCCGTGTCCCGCGGCCGCGTGTTCAACATCGCCGCCGCCACCGCGGCAGCGCAGATCGACCACCGGCCCGCCGTGATCGTCTCTGCCTTGCCGGACCTCGATCCCGGCATCCTGACGCGGGTCGGCCTCGCCGAACTCGCGCTCGGTGCGCAGAGCCTGCCGCAGAACCACACCTCGGATGCGAGCGTGCCGGCGCAAGGCGGGGCCGGCAAGGATGCCGGCACGTTCGACGCTCTCCTGAGCCAGGTCGAAGCGCTGCGCGAGCAGCAGCAGGACGGGGTCTATGGCGTCCCGGTCGATCAGGCCGCGGACAACGCGGCGGGCGCCGCGAACATGGACGATACCGGTGCAATCTATGCGCGCTGGCGCGAAGGCATGTCCGGGGCGGACCAGGTGCGGAAGTGGTTCCGCGACATGATGCGCTGGATCGACGACGCTATCGGCATCAATGCCCAGAACCTCGGCGCGAGCCTCGGCGGCGGCTCCCAGGCTGAAGTGCCGGCGCAATATACCGCGCTCATCGCCCAGAACTTCGCCGAATCGTCCGGCATGACGACCTGGACGCTGCTTACCGCCGACGACAACACCGCGCTCGCCACGGGGGCGGAGGGCATCACCGCGCCGCAGGCGTGGCGGCGGCTCGACGGTCAGCTGTCATCCTATCTGCGGCAGACAGGTCTCGTCCGCACATCCGCCGATCTCAAGCAGCGGGTGTTCGAAACGGTTCCGTTCTCGATCACCAACTGGCGTCTCATCGCAGCGAACTGGTTTTCCTTGCATATCGTAAGCTATGCCTTCTTCCTTATTCTTGCGAGCGCCGCACTCGGTGTCGCGACTTGGATCATGATAAACCTGACGCGAAAGGGCGACTTGTGGTGAGCTTCCTTTCGTCGACGACACGAAGACGCCGGGCCCGCTCGACGGCGGCGCTTCTCAGTGCCGCGATCGCGATCACCCCGATCCTGGCGGAGCGCGGCTTCGCCGCCGATCGCCTGCGTCCCGCCGCGTCTTCGGGCGCGCCCGCGACGGCGGCGCCCCAGTCGCCGTCGCAGTCGGCGCCCGCCAAGTCATCTCAGTCGCAGGCCGCAACGGTCTGGACATTGCCGGCTCCCATCTGGGCGGCGTGGCGGGCGGCCTTCCTCGATGCCAGCGGGCGTGTGGTCGATACCGCCAACGGCGACATCAGCCACAGCGAGGGGCAGGGCTACGGGCTGCTCCTCGCGGTCTATGCCAACGACTGGGCCACGTTCGACCAGATCTGGACGTTCACGCTCACGGAACTCCTGATCCGCGACGACGGGCTGGCGGCCTGGAAGTGGGATCCGAACCACAAGCCGCACGTCGTCGACATCAACAACGCGACGGACGGCGACATCCTGATCGCCTGGGCGCTGGCACAGGCGGCCTCGCTCTGGAACGAGCCGCGATATCGCGATGCGGCCACCCGCATCGCCAAGGCGGTCGGCTCGACCATGCTGCGCAGCTTCGGCGGCTATACGCTCATCCTTCCGGGCGCGGCCGGATTCGACCACTCGGCCGATGGCGGCGGCGTCATCATCAACCCGTCATACTGGGTGTTCGAGGCGCTGCCGGTGCTGGCGTCGCTCGCGCCCGACTATGACTGGACCGGCGCCGAGCGCTCGGGGCTGGACCTGCTTTCCAAGGCGCAGTTCGGCAGCTACAGCCTGCCGTCCGACTGGATCCAGGTCTCCGTGAACGGCGATCTCGCGCCCGCGCCCGGCTTCGATCCCGTGTTCGGATACAATTCCTTAAGGATACCGCTTTACCTTTTGGGCGCGGGTCATACCGAGAAGCAGCGTCTGGAGCCCTATGATCATGCCTGGGTGCAGGACGGCCGTTACAGCCCCCTGATCGTCGATGTCGAGACGGGGAAGGTCGTCGAACGGCTGACGGAGCCGGGTTACGAGATCCTGGCTGCGCTGGTGTCGTGTTCCCTCAGCGGGACGTCCGTCCCCTATGATCTGCGGGAATTCCAGCCGACGTCCTATTTCGCGTCCACGCTTCATCTGCTGGCTATGACCGTCCTGGCGAGGCGGTATGCGAAATGCTTGTGAGGCTGGTTGCCGCCCTGGCGATCCTGTTGCTCGGTTCGGCGGCGGCTCTGGCCCAGAGCGGCGCAGCCGGCACGGGCACGCCTGCGCCGGCCGCGGGCGCCGCCGCCACAGCGGGAAATTCCGGCGCGGGCCAGAACCCTGCCGCCGGCGCGACGGCTGACACCCCGGCTCAGACGGTCGACGAATCGGCTTTGCGCTATTTTGCCCAGCAGGGCGATCTCAACCGCCTGGAGGCCGAAATCCGCCGGCTGAAGGCGCTTTATCCGAACTGGCAGCCGCCGGTGGACCTGCTCGACCCGAAGGCAGGCGGCGGACCGAGCGACGTGCAGCCGGTGTGGGACCTCTACGGCGAGGGGCGCATCGCCGAGGCCCGGCGGGCGATGGGGCGCCTGCAGGCCAGCAAGCCCGGCTGGCAGCCCCCGGCCGACCTCGTCGCCGCGCTGAACGAGGCCGAAGCCCGCCAGCGGATGATCAACGCCGCCGCCAACAAGCAGTGGAACACGGTGCTGACCATCGCCGGCCAGACGCCGAGTCTTCTGGTCTGCGGCCGCGTCGACGTGCTCTGGCTGGTGGCCGATGCCTTCATCGCCACGAACAAGCCGTCGCGCGCGAGCGACGTCTATTCCTACATCCTGAAGAACTGCACCAACACCAACGAGCGCCGCGCCACCATCGACCGGGCCGTCGCCAAGCTGCCGTCGGCCATGGTGACGCCGCTGTTCGCGATGGAGCGCATCGGGCCGGACGGCAAGGGCGAGTTCTCCGGGCCGCGGCTCGATTTCATCCGCCGTCTCGTCGGCGATGCCTCCCGCGACGAATCCGTCGTCGTGCCGGAGGAGGAACTCTCCCTGCTCGAGGCCGCGGCGCGGGAAAGCAAGTCCCCCGACGACGCCAACCTGCTCGGCTTCTATTTCACCCGCCACGGCGACACCACCCAGGCCTACGAGTGGTTCAAGGAAAGCCTTGATCGGGGCGGCGGCGCGAAGGCGGCCGAAGGCTATGTCTACGCGATGCACGCCGCGGGGCAGGACCTCAGGGCCGAACCGACGGCGTACAAGTGGCGCGACGCGTCCGACGCCAACATGGTCGCCTATATCCTGCTGGTGAGCACGCTGCTCAATCCGCCGTCGCAGACCGGCAAGCCGCCGGAACTCATCACCGCGACGCCGGTCGATCAGGACGTCGTCAACCGGTTCGTGCCGGTGGTGATGCAGCGCCATTCGCCGCTCGGCGCGCTCTCCCTCGGCTGGTACGCGATGAACACCCGCCAGACGGCGGCTGCCGCGGACTGGTTCCGCCAGTCTCTCGCCTGGCAACCCTCCGAAGCCGCTGCCTTCGGCCTGGGCCTTGCGTTGAATGCGCTCGGCGACACAGCCGGCCTCCAGAATGCGGTCGAGACCTGGAAGTCGCAGTTCCCCCGGCTGCCCTCGCTGCTGCAGTCGGCCCTGAACCCAGCGACCGCCGCGACTGCGGCCGAGGCAGGTAAGACATCATCCGGCCGGACCGCCGTTGCAGCGGGTGAGGCCCAGCTCGCCCCGGGCCAGGCGCGCGTTGCGTCGCCAGTTGGCACCGCGCCGGCTGCGACTGCGATCCGTGGCACCGCTCCGGCCGGCTCGGCCGTCGTCGCCACGGCTGCGGCGTCCGGCGGAGCTGTGACGCAGGTCGCCTCCGATGCCGGCGGTCCGATGGTGGCGACGTCGGCTCCCGCCGGTGGCGGCGGGCGCAGCAGCGGCGGCGTCCTGTCGCCCCGGCCGCAGATCCAGTCGCAGTCGCGGCCGTCCGGCTGCGGCGCGCTCGTCGGTCGAACCGGGCGCCTGTCCGCCTCCCAGTCCCTCACCAAGGGCTGGTGCCTGCTCGATCTCAACCGCCCGATGGAGGCCGCCGTCGCCTTCGGGGCGGCGATGGACGGCGCGCCCGGCACGCAGACGGCCAGCGACGCGGCCTACGGCCGCTCGCTCGCCTATCTCCGGGCTGGCCTCACCGACAATGCCGCCGTCGCCGCCGCGGCCGCGCCGCAGGACCTCTCGCGCCGCGCCGATCTCGGTGTGCAGATCCTCTCTCAGCGCGCCGTCTCGGCCTATCAGGCCGGCCGCTATGTCGATGCGATTCTCGCGATGGAGCAGCGCAACGCCATCGTGCCGGAATCGCGCGAGGATATGCTGCTGCGGGGGTGGGCCTACTACAATCTGGGAGAGGTGGCGACGGCGCGCCGCATCTTCGAAGCGGTGGATCGCGCGGCCTCAACCAAAGAAAGCCGGCGCGCGCTCGCCGTCGTGTTCGATAGACAGAGAATTCGCACGAGCGGTGGTGCAAACTAGAAAGAAGAGGGTCGCCTGCGGGCGGGGGACGGGTATTTGTCTGAGGATGGCCATAGCGTGAACGCGGTTCCGCGCGAGCCGGCCGTGTCGGAGACCTTGGCGCATGCCCTTGCGGCATCCGCCGAGGAATATTGCCGTATGCTCGCCCGGCTCGTGGCCGACATGCTGGACGTGGACTTCGTGCTGGTCTGCCTGTCCGACGGCGCGCATCACGAACCGGTCGCCGCCTACGGCCTCGAAGACATGGAAGCGGCAGCGTCGGCGTCTTCGGATCTGATCGGCCGGCTTTTGAACGCCTGCGGCCCGCTTGCCATCGAGGACGCCGCAACGCCGGTCGCCGGTGGCGCCTCCGGCACCGACATCGAATTGCGCGGTTTCATCGGCGGCGCGGAGGCCTTCGACGGCAACGCCCTGAAGGTGGTGCTGTGGGCGGCGACGCGGGAATCGAGGCGGTTCTCCTCCTGGACGGTCGAGCGGATGCGGGAGTTCGTGCATCTCGCCGGTCGCATCGCCGGGCGGGGCGCTGCGGCGTCGTCAGGGACGGCCGACCTCGCGCTCGACCGCCTCACGGGACTGCCGGAGCGGCACCGGCTGGTCGCGGTACTGATGGAAGAGATCGAGCGGGCCCGTGCATCGGCGACGCGCGTCGGCCTGATGATCGCGAACCTCGATTACTTCAAGGAATTCAACGCCGTCCATGGCCAGGGACTGGGCGACAGGGTGCTGCGTACGGTGGCGGCGCGCATGACCGCCGCGGTGGGGCATCGTGGCGTCGTCGCGCGGATGGCGGGTGACGAGTTCGGCGTCGTGCTGACGGAGGTCGTCACGGCCGACGAGATGATGGCGCTCGCCGACGATCTGATCGCGGTCACCCATTCCGCGACCGGCCGGGAGGGCGTTTCCACCGCCGTCAGCATCGGGGTCGCGGTCTTTCCGGACGATGCGGTCGATTGCGCCTCGATGTTCGCCGCCGCCGACGGCGCACTGATCCGGGCGAAGGAGGCCGGTCGCGGCATCGCGCTTCGTCACGATGCCGGCCACGGCATCACCGGAGCGGGCATGATCGTGCGCGAGGCCATGCGGCAGGCGCTCGACCGCGACGAGATCGTGGCCTACTACCAGCCGCAGGTCGCGCTCAATCCCCTGCGCATCGTCGGGTTCGAGGCGCTGGTGCGCTGGGAGCGTCAGGGCTTCGACACCGTGCTGCCCGGTGAATTCCAGGCGGCGCTGACCGACGGCATCCTCGCGCGGGCCATCTCCGACCGCATTCTCGATCAGGTCACCAGCGACATCCAGGCGTGGACGCGGGAGGGGCTCGATTTCGGCAGCGTCTCCGTCAACGCGGCTGCGGTGGAACTGCGGCGTGACCGCTACGATCTGCGGATCGCCGATCTCCTGAAGCGCAAGTCCATCGATCCCGGCCGCCTGCACGTCGAGATCACCGAAACCGCTCTGATTGGCCCGGACGGGGCGGAACTGCGCGATCTCATCAGCCGTCTGGCGCTGCTGGGCATCGAGGTCTCCCTCGACGATTTCGGCACCGGCTACGCCTCGCTGACCCATCTGCGCAAGCTCGCCGTCAGCGAGATCAAGATCGACCGCACCTTCATTCGCGATCTCGTGGGCAGCCCCGCCGACGCGGCGATCGTCAAGGCGCTGATCGATCTCGGCCGTCATCTCGGCATGCGCGTCGTGGCCGAGGGCGTCGAAAGCGTGGAAACCCATCGCTTCCTCGTCAAACTCGGCTGCGAATACGGACAGGGCTACCTGTTCGGCCGTCCCCAGCCGGCCGAGCGGACCTTGCAGATCCTCCGGGACAGGCACGCGCGCGGAGAGAAGACCGGCTGGTGACGCCGCGTCTGCCGGCTCATGTGGCCGGCGTCGGCGCCGTTGCCGGCGCCGACGTGCTTTCGGCGGCGTTCGCGAAGGGATCGGCGGGCTCGGGCGTCCACGAAGCGACTTCGGCATCGACGCGGCTGCGGGTCCCGGCATCGATTCGCTGGGCCGTGGCGTCGCGGCGGCTCTTCGCCTGTTCGTCGCCGCCGGCAGCGGCGAGCGAGAACCACCTGTAGGCCTCGGCGTAGTCGACCGGCACGCCGGAGCCGCGCAGATAAAGCACGCCGAGATTGAACTGGCTGTCGACGACGCCGTGGCCCGCGGCGGCGCGGAACCAGCGTGCCGCGCCTTCGGCGTCCGGCGTCCCGCCGCTGCCGTCCGAAAGCAGCACCGCCAGATTGTGCATGGCGAGCACGTTGCCGCCGTTGGCGGCCTGAAGATAGAAGCCGCGCGCCGCGGCGGGATCCTTCGCCACGCCGGTGCCGTGCTCGATCATGCTCGCCAGCCGGAAGGCGGCGCGGGCGTCGCCCGCGAGCGCGGAGCGGCGAAACCAGTCGGCTGCGGCGGCCGGATCGGGCGCAACGCCGCTGCCTTCCAGGAACCGCATCGCGATGTCGTAGGCGGCGAACCGGTCGCCGGAAAGCGCGGCATCGCGCAGCGAGCGCGGACCGATCGATTCGGGCAGGCCGCCCGCGCCGTCCGCCCCGGTCGAATCGGCGGGCGTCAGCGAGAACGGCGCGGCCACCGCGGGGGCTGCGGCAGAGCGCTCGGCCGGCGCCGCGACAGCGGCCGGCGCGGGTGCGGCGGTCTCAGTGCGGAGCGGCTCGGCCGGCGCGGCGCGGCCGGAATTCGCCACCATCTGCGCCGCCAGCGCCCGGATCGCCGCATCGTCGGCCTCGTCGGTCGCCGCCGTGCTCTGTGCCGGGGCGTCACGGCCGAACAGGGCAGCGATTCCCGCCGCGCCCTCGCGGCCCAGCAACGCGAGCGCGACCAGCGACACCGCAGCGACGGCAAGCACCCGCGCGCGGCCGAACCGCCGGCTCGCGGGCCGGGGGCTGTCGTCGCCGTCGCGGCCCGCGATTCCGGCCCGGGCCGCCGCGATCAGGTCGGATAGGCCATGCCGGAGGCTGTCGGCGTCCGGATCGCGCCCGGCTGCCGCACGCGGCCGGGCCCCGGCCGCACGGTCCGCCTCAAACGCCACGGTCGAAGGTGGCACAGGTGACGCGAGCGCTGCCGGTGCCACGGATTCGGCCCGCAGACCCGTAGGCTCGGACACCGGAGCGACCGGGGCCGGCCGGGTGGGCCCGGCGGCCGGCGGACGGACATGCAACGCGGCAGGGGACGGCGAAGACGCCGCCATCTCGCCGCCGAAGACCGGCATGGGCGCCGCGGCTGCGTCGGCCTCGGGATCGGACGACACCACCCGGTTGACGGCTGCCCGCGCGCGGAGGATGGCGTCGAGCGACCGCCCGGATCGCGGTGTCGCCGAAGCGTCGCCATGCGGCGGCCGATAGGCTTCGTGCTCTGCCGGGTGGGTGGCGGCAGGGGCGGGGGCCGGGGTCTCAGGCCACCGGGCCGCTGCATCGGTCGTCGCCGGCCGGTAGGCGGGCTCCGATGCCGCCGCGAAGGCGGGCGCGATCGCAGCCGTCCGCATCGCAGGTTCGCGCACGGACCCGGTGTCCGCCGTCGGGTGGAGCGGCGAGGCCGGCGCCGACAGCCGCGCCTCGACCAGCGCGATCAGCCCCTCGAACTGCTCCGCAAGTACCGTGGAAACCTGAACGGAAACGTCGAGGGCGACCTGTGCGGAAATCTGGTCTCCGAGCGCGGCGGCGATCCGCTCCCGATTCCGCTCGAACGCGCGGTCGATTTCCACCTCGATTGGCCGCGCGTGCAGCGCGGCGACGCTGGAGGTGACCACGTCCATGCGCTGGGACAGTCCGTCGACCTTGTCCGCCAGCGCCAGAACCGCAGCGTTCTCATCCTGAGGTTGCAGGGCGACATCCGCCACGGCATGCAGCGCCGTGGCGACGTCGGCGATCCGGCCGTCGAGGCGGGCGAGGTCGGCCTGCACGGGCAGCGCGTCGAGCCTTCGATTGAGGACCCGCTGCTCGCGGTGCAACCGCTCGAACTGCGCGCCGAAATCCGCATCCGCCAGCGCGTCGGCGAGCGTCGCCAACTCGTCGACCAGCCGCTCCTGCGCGGCGGAGATTTCGATGCGCGACTTCTCCGCCGTCTCCCGCTCCGCCTCGTGGCGCGCGGCGAGCGAATCGATCCGCGCGGTCAGCGGCTCCAGATCGCGGGTTTCGACGTCGCGGGTTTCGCCCTTGGCCGCTAGTCCGGCCAGTGTCTGCCTTATCTCGCCGATATCGCCCACAACGACGCCGAGATCGGACCGGACAGTGCGCAGATCGTCTTCCGCGTGCCGCCAGGCTCGGTCGATCTTGGCCGACAGCGCCACGAACCGCCGTTCGATGGCCGCAAGGTCGGGCTGCGGAACGACAGGCTCAGGCGCAGGTTCGGGGCGCGCAAGCGCTTCATCCGCAACGGGTTCCGCCGGAACGGCCGTGGTGTTCGCCGCGACGGGCGGACCTTCCGCGAGCGCGCGCACGCGCCGGCCGATCTCGTCGAGCGCCTCCAGCATCGCGCCCAGGTTACCGTCTCCGCCTGCATCGACGGAAGCGCCTGTGTCTGCCGTTCCGGCATCCTGCACGCGCCCGTGGACCTCGGCGGCATCGTCCCCGCTATCGACAAGGCCGCGTGTACCCTCATCTTCGGCCTTGGCGGCGTCGGCGCCTATACAGGCCGTGGCGTATGCGTCTTCGCCAGTGTCCGCTCCCCCTTCGAGGAAGGGGGAGTGTCGGGCTGCGGTCGCGTCGCCGACGGAAGACGGTGCGGCCGGCACAGTCTCAACAGCCTCATCCGGGGCGTCTTCATCGAGGCCCGCGAGATCAGTCTCCCCGAGATCCATCTCCCCGAGATCCATCTCCCCGAGGGCGGCCGCGACCGCGGCAAACGCGGATTCGTCGATGTCACCAGCCGTGATGTCGCCCGCCGTCGCCGGCTCGATCCGGCCGTCGCCGGCATCGGCCGCGGACACCGCTGACGCCGCGGGCGCCGCGATGGCCGCGGACGCGTCTGCAATTTCAAATTGTATCGACTCGGCGCGCTCCCGGGCGGCATCGACGATGGCCGCCGCCGTCTCGCCGAGTTCGATCTCGTCCGGTGCCGGCTTCGGCGCCGGCTCACCGCTGGTCGGAATGGTCGTGCGGGCGGCCGGCTCTGGCAGGGAGGGGAGGGCGATGTCGTCCCATCCCGGCGGCAGGCGAAGATGCGCCGGCCTCGCGGCCGTCCTGTCGTGCCTCGGCCGGGCCGCCTGCGGAGACAATGGCGGCGCGGCCGCGTGCTTCGCCTGTTCGCGGGCAAGCGCCGCGCGCAGCAGCGCAACGGTCTCGTCGTCCGGCATCGGGGCGGGGATGGCGGAGGCGTATCCCGCGGCGCGCCGGACGGTGGACGGTGGCACGGGGCCGATCGCCGGGGCGGAACTCGCCGGCTTCGAGGCCGGCGCGCGCGTCGACGGCGCGCCCATCCGGGCCGCGCCGCCGGGCGCGGGCACATCCTCGGGCCATTGCGGCCAGGCGCCTTCGATGGCGCTGTCGATGGCATCGCGCGCCGCCGCGCGCACGCGCTGGCCGGCCGCGCTGGCGGCGGACGGCGACCCGATGGCGGGTGCGGTGCTGGACGGGAGGATGCGATGCGGCGGCGCCATGGGATCTTCGGGGTCGAGAACGCGACGGGTACGGTGCGGTTCGGGGAAGGCTTCAGCGCCGCGCCGCTCGCCTGCGGGACGGTCCTGGCCGCGACGCCCCGGGAGATGCCGGCCCGGCTCGTCCGTCGGCTCGCTGCCTTTCGGCTGGTTGCTCGCCCCTTCGCTCCGCATTGCCACCTTTCCTGATGGCGCCGCTCTGGCGGAGCGCCGCGGGTCCGACGGCACGTCCGCCGCGGAGCGCCTTGGAGCCGGCTTCCGCCGCGATGCTGCCCATGATCAATGAATCGGCAAACTTGGTTAACAGAGCGTTACGAAGATCGACCGTAGTGCCAAACGCCTTGATTCGAAAAGACTCCGTCCGGATTTCCACCGGAAACGCACGGTCCGCGCCCGCGCCGGACGGGCGTCGCCGGCCGCCAGTGGTGGAAATGACGCTTACGTTAAGGCAAGATGCCGCCGGCCGATCCCCTGCAGACCGGCCGGCGCCTTCCGGCGCTCCGCGCGCGATGGAGGCGGTGATGGACGAACTCGATTTCATGGGTGACGGCGCCGCGCGCGACGAGGGCGACAGCCGCATTGCGCCCAATGCTACCTTCACCATCGGCCAGCTCGCCCGCGAGTTCGGCGTCACGCTGCGCACCCTGCGGTTCTACGAGGATCGTGGCCTGCTCAATCCGCGGCGCGACGGGGCGACCCGAATCTATGGTCGGCGCGACCGCGCCCGGCTCAAGCTGGTGCTGATGGGAAAGCGCGTCGGTCTCTCCCTCGCCGAGATCAGCGAGATGGTCGATCTCTACGATCTTCGCGATGGCCAGCTCGGGCAGATGCGCGCGGCCGTCGAGCGGTTCAACGCCCAGATCGAGATGCTGGAGCGCCAGAAGCAGGATATCGAGCAGGCGATCGACGACCTCAGACGAACGGTGTCGCTGGTTTCCGGCATGCTTCGCGAGCGCGAGACGCGGGACGACGACAAGCCGGCGGAATAAGGGACATGCGGCGTTTGCCAAAGATCGCTATTCCTGCCTTGCCGACGCCTCAAGTGCGGTTTCTGATCGCGCCCCAAATCTGGCCGCAGATAGAATACCGTGCCGCATAAGTTCAGCGCGGCACATGCTTAGCGCGGCATATGCGGATCCGCGCGGGCTCATGTGGCGCGTGGCCTGCACTGACGCCGAGTGACGAAGAGGGATCACATGACGATGCCGTTGCGACATGCGATGCGACCGGATGCAGGCTCATTCGTCGCGTGCCCGTCGGCGACCGTCCGAAGGGGGGCAGGCCGCAGGTTCGCGGCGCCGCTGCTTGCGACGATGACCGTGGTGGCGCTGGCGGGCGCGGACGGCCTGACGGCTTCCGTCCAGGCCCAGGAGGGCGGAGGCAACGCCCAGATCGAGGTGAACGGTCCCGTCGAGCTGACGCTGGTGCAGCAGGCCGCGGGCATGAAGTTCGACGGCAAGACACTGACCCTCGAGGGCGTGTCGCCCTCGACCACCTTCTTCGCCGCGCGGCCGGAGCCGACGGTCGGGCAGTTCACCACCGCCCAGTTCGTCAAGCTGTGGAATGCCTCCCAGGAGGGCTTCAAGAAGGATCCGCCGAACGCGGCGCTGTCCTTCATCGGCGACAAGAACGGCAAGCCCGTCACGATCGAGCTCGTCAATGTCTCCGGCTCGGGCGACACGCTGTCCTATTCGATCAACGTGCTCGATGGCACGCTGCCGGAATCGGGCGGTGCCGTCAGCATGAGCGTCGATCCGGTGTTCTGGCAGTTGCCGCAGGGCTGGACTGCCCCCTTCCTGCTGTGCCGCTACACGCCCTATTGGGCGAACCGGGTGTGCCGCGGCAGCTGGTGATCCGCGCGGCTTCGAGCGCACGCCCGTTCCCGATTCCCGAAGGCGCCGGCAGCTCCGGCGCCTTTTTTGCGCGTGCCCGCCAGCCGTGCCCGCCCGCCTTGCCATCGCCGGCCGGCCTTCCCGGTGCGTCCCCGGACCGCGCCGGATGCGGGGCAGTTATGCATGCTGCGGATGCGTGAGGCGCTGCGCGAGGGCGAAGGACGCGCATCGGCGGAAGAAGCGCTTTATCGGCAAAGGGTTATACGGCCTCCGGTCTTTGTGCCACCCGTTTGGTCCGCTGTGGCCATTTTGCAATGCGAGCCGGGCGTGGCCCCAAAACTGGTATGACCAGTCTTGATCTCGCGGCCTTCGACTGACATCTAGGGGGCACGCCGCACGGAGCTTTCTTCGTGCCGCGCCGCCCTCCTTGGGCGTTTCCTCCCTAGACTTGGGCCGTCGACGCTTCCGCGGACGGCCCTTTTTCTTTTCTGGGCCTTCGCGTGCGGGCGGGCCCGCCGGGCATCGGTGCGGTGTCTGATTTGAGCAACAGTGCTCAGATTCACGCAAGAACGAGCACTTCCAGGTCAATTCGGTTCATATTGGCCTTGACGTGCTGCAGCGCACATCATAATTTTGCACTTGCGAAATGGCTCCGCGTCGTTTTGCAGCCCTCTTTGGGCGTTTCCTCCCTAGACTTGGGCCGCTGACGCTTCCGCGCGCGGCCCTTTTTCTTTTGCACGCCTCGTTGCATCGCCGTTCGCGCCGCCGGCCGTTCGCTCGATCCGCACTGCGGTGGCCATTAGGCGCACGGCTCCACCCGGGCGCGTTACCATGCCGCGAACAGGCGTGGGCGACGGCAGCTCTCGTGAATCTCGAAGGTGCGAATCTCAGAAGCGTGGTGCGGGCGGGGTCAGAGCCGGCTGACGATTCCGCCGGGACCGTCAGGGCGATCCATATCGCAGATGCGAGAAAAAATGCGGTGGCAGCGCTTGACTGAGTGCGCTGCAACAGGCATATTGCACTGCGGAATGACGTTGCGTCGTTCCATTTGCCCTTTCGGGCGTTTCCTCCCAAGACTTAGGCCGTCTCCTTTGAGGCGGCTTTTTCTTTTTCAGGCTCGGCTCCGTCTCCGGCCCGGGCTCTGCCTCACCGCCCGCCTGCGGTCGTGTCCTGGCCTCATTCGGCGGCGAGCGGGCTCAGGCTTCCGTCATCGCGGCCATAGCCGAAGCGCGCCATCAGCTCTGCCGCGAAGCGGGTCAAGAGGCACGACAGGCCGGCGAGGGAAGCCGTCGGCCGGCACCGGCGCTCGTCCATATAGAGCGAGCGGTTGACCTCGATCTGCAGCGCGTGGATGCCCTCGGCCGGCCGGCCGTAATGCTCGGTGATGAACCCGCCCGCATAGGGCCGGTTGCGCGCGACGATGAAGCCGAGATCGCTCAGGATATCGGTGGCGGTCTCGCTGATCGCGGGGTCGCAGCTCGTGCCGTGGCGGTCGCCGATGATCATGTCGGGCCGTATTCGCGGGTCCTGGCCGCGCACCGAAGAGGGCATGGAATGGCAGTCGATCAGCACCGCCGTGCCGAAGCTCGCGCGGGTGCGGGCGATCAGCGCGCCGAGCGTGGCGTGATAGGGCTTGTAGAACGCTTCGATGCGCTGCAGCGCGTCTTCCACATCCAGCGGCCCGGCATAGATTTCCTCGGCGTCGGCGACGATGCGGGCGATGGTGCCGAGCCCACCGGCCACGCGCGGCGAACGCACGTTGGCGAATGCCGGCAGCCGCCCTGTGAACATCTTGGGGTCGAGCTCGTATGGCTCGCGGTTGACGTCGAGGAAGGCCCGCGGGAAGTGCGCGCGCATCAGCGGAACGCCGAGTTCGACCACCGGCCGGAACAGGTCATCCACATAGCCGTCTTCCGAACGGCGGATGGCCGGGTTGCCGAGCCGGGACGCGGCGAGGAAGGCGGCCGGATAGCAGCGCCCGGAATGGGGGGAATTGAACACGAACGGCGCCCGCTGCACGGCCGGCGCGACGACATCGAACGCCGGCACCGTGTCGAAGTCCTGGACGATCCGGAAATCCTGAATCTCGGGCAATTCCTGACCTTGGGGCAATTCCCGACCGTGGGGAATGAAACGCGACGACGAGGACATGAGGCTCGGTAACACCCGGTCGATTGGCAAGATTCGCTCGGTTGGAAACGCGCGCTCTGTTGGAGCCACGCCCGGGGTGAGAGGCGCCGGTCGTGGCCTTGATTGCGGCGGAATCGGGCGGTTGTCGGCACTGTCGCCGGCATCCGCAAGGCCCCGCCTTCCTGGCGATCATGATGACAGTCCGGGCCGGAATGTCCATTGCCGAGCTGTTTTATACCCGCCTGTGGCGGCGGCGACACAGTCCTTTCACCCGTTCTTTACTGGCTCGGGCGCCACATGATGGCGGAACGGTGGCGATCCTGGGTCGCATCCTGCCATGGCAGCGCGGCCCCGTTCGGGGCGACACCTTCCCGGCTGGGGCCTTGCGCCCGGGACGAGCGGCCTTGCGTGCGGCCGCGCCCGGTGTCGAAGGCGCCGGACGTGTTGCGTTCGCACCCGCCCCGGCATTCGCCGGCTTGTCGCGGGTGCCCCCTGCGGTCGATCAACGAGGCTCTTCTGACGATCATGTCACGGATCCTGCTTGCGGAAGACGATACCGACATGCGGCGCTTCCTGGCCAAGGCGCTGGAGAAGGCAGGCTACGACGTCGTTTCGTTCGACAACGGCCTGTCGGCTTACGAGCGCCTGCGCGAAGAGCCGTTCTCGATGCTGCTCACCGACATCGTCATGCCGGAGATGGACGGCATCGAACTGGCCCGTCGCGCGACCCGCCTCGACCCGGATCTCAAGGTGATGTTCATCACGGGATTCGCGGCCGTGGCGCTCAACCCCGATTCCCAGGCCCCCAAGGACGCCAAGATTCTCTCCAAGCCCTTCCATCTGCGTGAACTCGTGCGCGAGGTGGAGCGCCTGCTCGCGGCGTGATCCCGACGATATCCCCTGAAAAATGTCGCGGATCGGAGGAAGCTCAGAACCGGCGTTGACAGGAAGGGGAGGCGCCGCCATAACACGCGCCGCAACGACCGGCCTTCGGGCCAAGGGGTTGCGGCCACGGACCGGCTGACCACCGGTTCGCACGGGAACGGCCCTGGAGGGGTGCCCGAGTGGTTAAAGGGGACGGACTGTAAATCCGTTGCGTAAGCTACGTTGGTTCGAATCCAACCCCCTCCACCATCCGTTCCCGCATTGGAAGCGCCGCACGGCGACAGCCGTGCCGGCGGGGGACGAAAGCGGTTAGCTCATGCGACGATGTCGCGCCGGGCGCCGCGGCTTCCGGTTCCGCTCTCGCGGGCGGCCTTCGGAAGCGAGGGATGCGTGGGCATCCCGAGTGCCGGCCGCGGGTGTAGCTCAATGGTAGAGCAGCAGCCTTCCAAGCTGAATACGAGGGTTCGATTCCCTTCACCCGCTCCAGCCTCTCCCCACGACAAGAGCGGCCTTGCCGTCCGTCGCCGGGCGTTTTTGCGAATTCCGCTTGAACCTTGCCGCGAAGGGCCGTAAGTCGTCGCGCGTCTCGCGCGACGCCTCCTCCGGGCTCACGCGCGCGCAACGCGCCTGGCTGACGGGCGCTCCCACGAACGCATCTGCTCTCCGCGGAAGCGCCAGCCGAATGAACGCGCCTGCGAACATCGCGCCTTAAGGACTGAGATCATGGCGAAAGAGAAATTTGCGCGGACCAAGCCGCACTGCAACATCGGGACGATTGGTCAC
This sequence comes from Pseudoxanthobacter soli DSM 19599, assembly GCF_900148505.1. Classification (NCBI taxonomy): domain Bacteria; kingdom Pseudomonadati; phylum Pseudomonadota; class Alphaproteobacteria; order Hyphomicrobiales; family Segnochrobactraceae; genus Pseudoxanthobacter; species Pseudoxanthobacter soli. The sequence continues at coordinate 145,031 of NZ_FRXO01000010.1, forward strand.
GTTGACCATGGCAAGACGTCGCTGACGGCGGCGATCACGAAGGTGCTCGCGAAGACGGGCGGCGCTACGTTCAAGGCGTATGACCAGATCGACGCGGCGCCGGAAGAGAAGGCGCGCGGCATCACGATCTCGACGGCGCACGTCGAGTACGAGACCAAGAACCGCCACTACGCCCACGTCGACTGCCCCGGTCACGCCGACTACGTGAAGAACATGATCACGGGCGCGGCGCAGATGGACGGCGCGATCCTGGTGGTTTCGGCCGCCGACGGCCCGATGCCGCAGACCCGCGAGCACATCCTGCTGGCGCGCCAGGTCGGCGTTCCCGCGATCGTGGTGTTCCTCAACAAGTGCGACATGGTCGACGATCCG